>NZ_VRVD01000454.1:0-3828 GCF_008040015.1 Methylobacterium sp. WL18
AGCCCACCCCGCCCAAGCCCCGGCGCGGCCGCGGCCCCGAGGGTGGGGCCGGTTGACGCACGGTCGGCGATACGGCGCCGGTTGACCCGGTTCGGCCGGGACGCATCTCCCGCGGCGAAGGAGATGCCCCGATGACCGACCACCTGACCGCCTGGGACGCCCGCGCAGAGACCGTCGCCGCCAACGGCGTCGCCAAGCGCACGATCCCGGGTGCCGGGGCGAGCCTCGTGCGGGTCGTGGTGCCCGCGGGCGTCTCGGCGGGGCGCCACAGCCACGATCACGAGCAGTTCGTGCAGGTGATCTCCGGCTCCGGATTCCTCGAGACCGAGCAGGGCCGCACGCCGTTCGCCGCCGGCAGCGTGTTCCATTTCCCCGCCGGGACGTGGCATGCCGCCGCGTTCGAGACCGAGACCGTGCTGGTGGAGACGAATCTTTCGGCGCAGGGCTGAGAGGAATACGTTTCGGGAATTCCATCCAAGGCACGGCCGGTCAGGCGACGCGCTCGAGAACAGGTCTCCGTCAGGGCACGGTTCTGTTCTGGATCATCCTGCTCCCCCGTTAAGCCGCTTCTCCAGATCCTCGGCGGCGGGCACCGTGTCGCGCGCGTACTCGACCGCCTGATCGGCGGTCAGCAACCGGCCCTCCTGCGGATAGAAGGCGAGCCCTCCGACCAGCTTCACGCAGGCCGCGATCGCAATCAGGGCACCGATCGATTTGGAGATGGCACCGAAGCTGAAGGCATACACGCAAGGCCAAGAGCCACCGAAATCAATCTCGGCATAGGTTTCGGTCAGATCCGACAACGGGATGACTGAGCATTCGAAGCCCGTCTCCCGACCTTTCCGCATCGCCGGCAGATGTCCCGACGAAGCAGGGGGGATCTTTTCTGAGCCCAGCCGCAGATCAAAGCCAAGCGCGTCAATGGCAGCCTGCCACTCCGATCTGCTGGTGAGCGGTCGCGGGCATAGCGCATACGCGTCCATACTCATGCGTCACCAACTCCGATCCGAACAGCAACCGAGAAATGGCTTTTCACTGAAATACCCCGAAGCAGATGAATTTCGATAACGGGAACGCTTTCGTCGACGCCCGCACCCGTTCTCAATGCGCGAACGCGATTTGACGATAGTCCTTCTTCACCGGTCTTGATGTCCCAGATTGCCCTGATTGGCGCGACGCTGGTTCGACCATCCCGGAGAAGCACATCCGTGCGTATGCTTCCTGAAAAACCGTGCCGAACGACGTCACCGGCGACGAAACTCTGCTCGACACCGTCCCGGCCAATACCGGGAAGATCCAATTCACGCAGCCGCGCTGCCAGCTTCGCATGGATCTGAAGACCGTATAAAAACCCCTCTCCAGGCTCCGTGCTCTCGACGACGTCCTTGAGAACATCGAGACGCGCATCCGTCTTCGCGTCGATCCGAGCATCGCCCGTTCGCTCCCTTCGAACGACGGTCAGCGAGCCGTTCCCTCCGCACCATCGGCCATTGCAGTCGCGCGGCCGATCGGGTCTGAATCCGGCTTTGATGTCTAGAAGGCGAAGGGCAATGAAAGCCGGACTGAGACGAAGTTCTGCGATGGCATACGCTAAGGTCGGATCCTGGTCATGACTGCGCATAGCGCTGCTGCCCATCACGTTCGTTCTTGTTTTATTCCATGATTATTTTCCTGATGCCAGGCGATTCTGGGCACTTCTAGGACCACGCGCCCACTGCGGGCCGACAGCGCCAAACATCCCACCTGCGCGAAGCATCTCACCTGCGGCAAATTATTCTTTGCGCCGATCCAAAATGCCTGTGCTTGGCGGCACGGGCCGGCCCGTGTAGGAATCCCGCACGAATGCCCGCCCGTGCACGCCGACGAAAGGCCGGGCACCGCCCCTTCCAGAACAGAGGCAGACCATGAGCGCCGGTACCGCCGCCGACAAGCACTTCTCGAACAGCTTCTTCGCGGCCCCGCTGACCGAGGCCGATCCCGAGATCGCCGATGCGGTGTCGAAGGAACTCGGACGCCAGCAGCACGAGATCGAGCTGATCGCCTCGGAGAACATCGTCTCCCGCGCCGTGCTGGAAGCGCAGGGCTCGGTGCTGACCAACAAGTACGCGGAAGGCTATCCGGGCCGGCGCTACTACGGCGGCTGCCAGTTCGTGGACATCGCCGAGAACCTCGCCATCGAGCGCGCCAAGCGCCTGTTCGATTGTGGCTTCGCCAACGTGCAGCCGAATTCCGGCTCGCAGGCCAACCAGGGCGTGTTCCTGGCCCTGATGCAGCCCGGCGACACCTTCCTGGGCCTCGACCTCGCGGCCGGCGGCCACCTCACCCACGGCGCCCCGCCCAACGTCTCGGGCAAGTGGTTCAAGCCGGTCTCCTACACGGTGCGCCGCGATGACCAGCGCATCGACATGGAGCAGGTCGCCGCCCTCGCCGAGGAGCACAAGCCGAAGGTGATCATCGCCGGCGGCTCGGGCTACCCGCGCCACTGGGACTTCGCCAAGTTCCGCGAGATCGCCGATTCCGTCGGCGCCTACTTCATGGTCGACGCGGCCCACTTCGCCGGCCTGATCGCGGCCGGCGTGCATCCGTCGCCGTTCCCGCACGCCCACGTGGTCACCACCACCACGCACAAGACGCTGCGCGGCCCCCGCGGCGGCATGATCCTCACGAACGACGAGGCGCTCGCCAAGAAGTTCAACTCGGCGATCTTCCCCGGTCTCCAGGGCGGCCCGCTGATGCACGTCATCGCTGGCAAGGCGGTGGCCTTCGGTGAGGCGCTCCGGCCCGAGTTCAAGATCTACGCCCGCCAGGTGGTGGAGAACGCCAAGGCGCTCGCCGACACCCTGATGTCGGGGGGCTACGACATCACCTCGGGCGGTACCGACAACCACCTGATGCTGGTGGACCTGCAGCGGAAGGGCCTCACCGGCAAGGCCGCCGAGGCCGCCCTGTCGCGGGCCGACATCACCTGCAACAAGAACGGCGTGCCCTTCGACACCCAGAAGCCGACGATCACGTCGGGCATTCGCCTCGGCACCCCGGCCGGCACCTCGCGCGGCTTCGGCGTCGCCGAGTTCAAGCAGATCGGCGGCTTCATCGTCGAGGTGCTGGACGGCATGGTGGCCAAGGGCGAGGCCGGCGATCCGGAGGTCGAGGCCTCGGTGAAGAGCCGCGTCCACGCCCTGACCGACCGGTTCCCGATCTACGGCTGAGGCCGGTGCGCGGCGGCCTTCCGGCCCGTCCGCGTGTAGTCTAGGAAACGGCCGCGGACCCGACCGGTCCGCGGCCGTTTCCATGCGTCGAGTGCAGATCCCATGCGGTGTCCCTATTGCGGCGGCTCCGAGACGCAGGTGAAGGATTCGCGGCCCTCCGAGGACGGCGCCGCGATCCGGCGCCGCCGGGTCTGCCCGGATTGCGCCGGCCGCTTCACCACCTTCGAGCGGGTGCAGCTGCGCGAGGTCGTGGTGCTCAAGCGCTCGGGCAAGCGCGTGCCGTTCGACCGGGACAAGCTGCAGCGCTCGATCGACGTGGCCCTGCGCAAGCGCGCCGTCGAGCCCGACCGGATCGAGCGCCTGGTCAGCGGCATCACCCGGCAGCTCGAGAGCGCCGGCGAGCCGGAGGTCACCTCCGAGGCGATCGGCGAATTGGTGATGGCGGGGCTCAAAGGCCTCGACGACGTCGCCTACGTGCGCTTCGCCTCGGTCTACAAGAATTTTCGCGAGGCCAAGGATTTCGAGGACCTGCTCGGGACCCTGGGCGACGGCCTGCTCACCGTGGGGGCCGGGCCGGGTTCCCCGCCGGAGGAGCCTGAAGAGCCCGACGCCCCGCCCC
>NZ_VRVD01000455.1:0-3824 GCF_008040015.1 Methylobacterium sp. WL18
GACCCCAAACGCGTGGCCGCCAGCCAGCGAAAACCCAAGCCGCGGTCTACCGAGCCCGCACGCCAGACCAACGCCCATGTCGCAACCGCCAGGGTTCTGGCAAATCAAACACCTTGAAAGGGCTGGGTCTCGGACCTTTTGAATCCATGATCGTCCGCGCGGCAGCGGCTGTTGCGTCCCCGCCGCTGCCGCGCGACAACGCGGGCAAGCTCCTGCGATGATCCGGAACACCCAGACGTGACGTCCAACGCCCCGGCGCACTCCCAAAAAACCTTCGGCCTCTCGACCGCGATCTCCTACCCCAACGGCGCGCCCCATATCGGCCACGCCTACGAGGTGATCGCCGCAGACGCCATCGCCCGCTTCCACCGGCTCGATGGCTACGACGTGCTGTTCTCCACCGGCACCGACGAGCACGGCCTCAAGATCCAGCAGGCGGCGACCCGGGCCGGCACCAGCCCGCGCGCGTATGTCGACGGCACCGCGGCGCGCTTCCAGGCGATGGCCGACCGGATGGACTGCACCTACGACCGCTTCATCCGCACCACCGAGCCCCGCCACTACGAAGCCGCGCAGGAGATCTGGCGGCGGATGGAGGCCAACGGCGACATCTACCTCGCCACGTATGCCGGCTGGTACTCGGTGCGCGACGAGGCCTATTACGACGAGGCCGAGACCCGCCTGCTGGAGGATGGCAGCCGCCGCAGCCTCGCCACCGACACGCCGGTCGTGTGGATGGAGGAGGAGAATTTTCTCTTCAGGTTGTCCGCCTATCAGGACCGGCTGCTCAAGCTCTACGAGGACCAGCCCGACTTCATCGGGCCGGAAACCCGAAGGAACGAGGTGGCGAGCTTCGTGCGCTCCGGCCTCAAGGACCTCTCGGTCAGCCGCACCAATTTCGACTGGGGCGTGCCGGTGCCGGGGCAGCCCGGCCACGTCATGTATGTCTGGGTCGACGCCCTGACCAACTACCTGACGGTGACGGGCTTCCCCGACGCGGAGCATCCCAAAAAGAAGTTCTGGCCGATGGACCTGCACGTGATCGGCAAGGACATCGTCCGGTTCCACGCGGTCTACTGGCCGGCCTTCCTGATGGCGGCCGGGCTGCCCCTGCCCAAGCGCGTCTTCGGCCACGGCTTCCTGCTTTCCAAGGGCGAGAAGATGTCGAAGTCGCTCGGCAACGTCCTCGATCCGTTCGAGCTCGCCGACACCTACGGGGTCGATCCCGTGCGCTACTTCGTGCTGCGCGAGGTGCCGTTCGGCGGCGACGGCAGCTACAGCCACGAGGCGATCATCGGCCGGATCAACGCCGACCTCGCCAACGACCTCGGCAACCTCGCCCAGCGCTCGCTCTCGATGGTCGCCAAGAACTGCGACGGCGCGGTGCCGGATCCCGGTTCCTTGGACGAGGCCGATCGCGCCCTGCTGGCCCAGGCCGACGCCCTTCCGGACAGGGTGCGGAGCCTGATGGGCGATCTCGCGCTCCACAGCGTTTTGGCCGAGATCTGGGCGGTGGTGGCCGAGGCCAACCGCTACTTCGCCGGCCAGGAGCCGTGGAAACTGCGCAAGTCCGATCCGGCCCGGATGAACGCGGTGCTCTACACGACGCTGGAATCGCTGCGGGCCTTCGGCATCCTGGTCCAGCCGTTCGTTCCGACCGCGGCCTCCAGGCTCCTGGACCTGCTGGCCGTCCCGGCCGACCGGCGCAACCTCGCCGATGCGGGGGAGGGCGGCCGCCTGGTGCCCGGCACCGCTTTGCCCGCCCCGGCCCCGGTCTTCCCCCGGTTCGAGCGGCCCGAAACGCCGGCGGCCTGACAGCGATCCGAGACACGATGCTGATCGACAGCCACTGCCACCTCGATTTCCCGGACTTTTCCGCGGACCTGCCCGGCGTGATCGCCCGCGCCCGAGCCGCGGGCGTCACCGGCATGCTCACCATCTCGACCCGGGTCGCCCGGGCCGGGACCTATCGGGCGATCGCCGAGGCCCATCCCGAGATCTGGTTCACCATCGGCACCCATCCGGACGGGGCCGCCGAGGAGCCGGATGTGCCCGCCGAGACGATCGCGGGACTCGCGACCGCGCATCCCCGCTGCGTCGGGATCGGCGAGGCCGGGCTCGACTACCACTATCCCGACGGCGCCCCCGAGACCGTGCAGGAGCGGGTGCTGCGCGCCCATATCGCGGCGGCGCGCCTGTCCGGCCTGCCGCTCGTCATCCACGCCCGGGATGCCGACGAGCACATGGAGCGGGTGCTCACCGACGAGATGGGCAAGGCGCCGTTCCGGGCGGTGCTGCACTGCTTCTCGTCGGGCCGGCGCCTCGCCGAGGTCGGGATCGAGCTCGGGCTGTCGATCTCGTTCTCCGGCATCGTCACCTTCCGGCGCTCGCACGCTTTGCGCGACATCGCCCGGAGCGTGCCCCTGGACCGGATCCTGGTGGAGACCGACGCGCCGTTCCTCGCCCCCGAGCCGCACCGCGGGCGGACCAACGAGCCGGCCTACACGGCCGACACAGCCCGGTCGCTGGCCGAGACCCTGGGGCTGTCCGCCGAAGACTTCGCCCGGATCACCACAGCGAATTTTTTCAACTTGTTCGACAAGGCTAAACCTGCGGAGGCAGCGTGACGACTTCGGAGGATGCGCCGGCAACGCTGACTTTGCGCATCCTCGGCTGCGGCTCCTCCGGGGGGGTGCCGCGGGTCGCCAGCGGCTGGGGTGCCTGCAACCCGGAGGATCCGCGCAACCGCCGCCGCCGCTGCTCGATCCTGGTTGAGCGTGCATCCGGGGGAGGGCGGACCACCCTGCTGGTCGACACCTCGCCCGACCTGCGCGAGCAGCTCATCGACGCGGATGTGCGGCGCCTCGACGGCGTGCTCTACACCCACGCCCATGCCGACCACACCCACGGCATCGACGACCTGCGCCCGTTGGTGATCGCCATGCGGGGGCGCATCCCGGTCTATGCCGACGCCTTGACCCGGTCGCTGCTGACCACACGGTTCGGCTACTGCTTCGAGACGCCCCCCGGCAGCGCCTATCCGCCGATCCTCGATTTGCGTGACCTCCCCGACGTGCTCAGCCTCGACGGGCCGGGCGGCGCGATCACGGCCGAATCGCTCCCGGTCGAGCACGGTACGGAGGCCGCCCTCGGCTTCCGCTTCGGCCGAGCCGCCTACATGCCCGATGTCAGCCTGATCCCCGAGGCGAGCCTGGATCGGCTCCGCGGTCTCGATCTCCTGATCATCGACGCGCTGCGGGACACGCCGCACCCGACGCACTTCTCCGTGTCGGACGCACTGGCGCTGATCGAGACGGTCCAGCCCCGGCGCGCCGTGCTGACCAACCTTCACACCGACCTCGACTACGCGGCCCTGGCCGCGCGCCTGCCGGACGGGGTGGTGCCGGCCTATGACGGGATGAACCTGAGCCTCGACGCCTGAACCGCTGTTCGCGGAGAGAGACCGAATCGGCCGTCACACAGCCGTCGCCGCAGGAGTCCAAGAAAATCGGCTCCGCCCCGGAACAACCCTGTTGACGGCCGGGATTGCGCTGCGTATACACCGCTCATCGGCGCCGGCCGCGGAAGTGGCCCGGGCGCTGAGGCATCTTCTGACAGTTCAGCGGGATTGGCCGGCTTAAGCGCCGGGCGATCGCCTGTCTGTCTCTGGTGGGTGGGTCTTCGGGCCTGATCGACCGGTCTTTGACATTGTTGGATTTGAGGAAGGGAGACGCGGACGGCGTTTGTCCTTGCGGCTGGAGCTTAGGCTTCGGCGTGTGAGAGACTAGTGCCGATCGTCGTATCTCTCTTTTTGAGCTCACCGA
>NZ_VRVD01000456.1:0-3816 GCF_008040015.1 Methylobacterium sp. WL18
GCGCTGGCGGCGCTCGCCGAGGCGAACGGCGTCGCGCTGGCCTACGAGGCCGCGGTGGCCGGCGGCATACCGGTGATCAAGACCCTGCGCGAGGGCCTGCCCGGCAACGCCGTGGCGCGCGTCTACGGGATCCTCAACGGCACTTGCAACTACATCCTCAGCCGCATGGAGCGCGAGGGCCTGACCTTCGAGGCCTGCCTCAAGGATGCGCAGGCGCTGGGCTACGCCGAGGCGGACCCGACCTTCGACGTCGAGGGTTTCGACACCGCCCACAAGCTCGCGATCCTGACGAGTCTGGCCTACGGCACCACCATCGACGCCGACGGTGTGTCGGTGGAGGGCATCTCCCGGGTGCAGCCCCTCGACCTGCGCATGGCCGACGAACTCGGCTACCGGATCAAGCTGCTCGGCGTCGCCCAGGCCTCCGAGGCCGGGATCGAGCAGCGCGTCCACCCGACCATGGTGCCCAAATCCTCCGCCATCGCCCAGGTGATGGGCGTGACCAACGCCGTCACCATCGACGCCGACGCGGTCGGCGAGCTGACGCTGATCGGCCCGGGCGCCGGCGGCGAGGCGACGGCTTCCGCAGTGGTCGCCGACATCGCCGACGTGGCCCGCGGTATCGTCCGCCCGACCTTCGGGGTGCCGGCGGCGTCGATGCGCGCCAGCGAGCGGGTGGAGATGCAGCGGCACGAGGGCGGCTATTACATCCGGCTGACCGTCCACGACCGCCCCGGCGTCGCCGCCGGCGTTGCCCAGCGGATGGCCGAGCGGGAGATCTCCCTGGAGAGCATCCTCCAGCGCCGCACCGAGGGCGCCGGGACGGATCCCCGCGGGCGTTCGGGCCGGCCGGTGCCCCTGGTGCTGATCACCTACGCGGCCACCGAGGGCAACATCCGCGACGCGCTCGACGCGATCGGCGCCGACGGGCTGCTGGCCGAGCCGCCGCAGGTCATCCGCATCGAGCGTGAATAAGAGTGCACAAAGTCGCGTCATGTGCCGCAATGTTGATGCAAGATAAGTGATACTTTTGCGGCGCGCGTAGGCTGACAGGCGTTGGTCGACGACGATCAAACCGGGATCCGACTCAAGATCGGACCCGGACAAAGGCAGGAAGCGATGGCCGTGGCCCCCAAGTCCGAACCGCGTGGCGTTCCGCGCACGCTCGCCCTCGAACTCGCCCGCGTCACGGAGCGCGCCGCCATCGCGGCGGCCCGGCTGCGGGGCAAGGGCGACGAGAAGGCCGCCGATCAGGCCGCGGTCGACGCGATGCGGGCGGAACTCAACAGCCTGCCGATCCGCGGGACGGTGGTGATCGGCGAGGGCGAGCGCGACCAGGCGCCGATGCTGTTCATCGGGGAGCAACTCGGCCAGGGGGAGGGGCCCGAGGTCGACATCGCGGTCGATCCCCTGGAGGGCACGACCCTCTGCGCCAAGGACATGCCGGGCGCGATCGCCGTGATGGCCATGGCCGAGCGCGGCTCGCTGCTCGCCGCCCCCGACGTCTACATGCAGAAGATCGCCATCGGCCCCGGTTACCGGCCCGGCCTGGTCGACCTCGACGCCAGCCCCGCCGACAACATCGCGGCGCTGGCCCGGGCCAAGGGCGTCGAGCCCGATCAGATCACCGCGCTGATCCTCGACCGCCCCCGGCATGCCGCACTGATCGCGGAGGTGCGCGCCGCCGGCGCCGCAGTCCGGCTGATCTCGGACGGCGACATCGCCGGCATCATCTTCACGGCGAGCCCGGGCGAGACCGGCATCGACATCTATCTCGGCACCGGTGCCGCCCCCGAGGGCGTGCTGGCGGCCGCGGCCATGCGGTGCATCGGCGGCCAGATGCAGGGACGGCTGATCTTGGACACGGCCGAGCGCCGCCGCCGCGCCGCCGAGATGGGCATCGACGACCTCAACCGGAAATATGATCTGGTGGATCTCGCCAGCGGCGACGTGATCGTGGCCGCCACCGGCGTGACCGACGGGGCGCTCCTCCGCGGCGTCCGCTTCCGGCCCGACCGGATCCAGACCGAGACGGTGGTCTACCGCTCGGAGGCCGGCACGGTCCGGCGGATCCTGGGAGAGCACCGCCGCAGCTAGAGCCGTGTCCTTTCAGGTTGGCTCATAGGCATCGTATCCAGCAGCGGTGAGGTAGTTTCGGCACTCATCCGGTCGGACGGCGGCGAACGCGTCCTCGATGGCGATGGTCAGGTCGGCGGCGGTCCGTGTTGCAGCCGTCCGGAGGAGGGCTTTGACCTTGGCAAAGACCTGCTCGATCGGATTGAAGTCGGGACTGTAGGGCGGGAGGTAGAGAACCCGTGCGCCGACCGCCTCGATGGCCTCGCGCACCCCGGCGACCTTGTGGGCGTTCAGATTGTCGAGGATGACAGTGTCACCGGGCCTCAGCACCGGAGCCAGGATGTCGGTGACGTAGGCGCGGAAGCGCATACCATTCGTGGCTCCATCGAAGACGGTCCTGGCGATCAGTCCCGTGGCGCGCAGGGCGGCGGTGATGGTGGTGGTCTTGTAGTGCCCGTGAGGCACGGCGATCCGGCAGCGCTGACCGCACGGAGAACGACCATAGCGGCGGACCATCTTCGTCGTGGCGGCCGTCTCGTCGAGGAAAACCAAGCGGTCCGGATCTAGATCGGGTTGCCCATCGAACCAGTCCTCGCGCGCGGCCCTCACATCCGACCGCTCCTGCTCGGCCGCGTGGACAGCCCCTTTTTACGGGTGATCCCATGCCGGGCGAAGAAGCGTGACAGGCTGCTCGTGCTCGCCCGGACGCCGCGTTCCGAGAGCCTGTCGCGCAGTTCCCGCAAGAAGGAGAGCGGGTGTTCTTCGTTGAGTCGAAGGATCAGGGCCGCCTGCGCTTCCAGACGCTGCGAGTTGCGGTCGCCGCCCATGGGCTTGGGCGCGATCTGCCTGTCCTGACGGAAGCGCTCGTACCAACGGACCGCGCTGGCCGCCCCGACACCGAAGCGTTTGGCCGCCTGACGCCGCGATGCACCCGCTTCAATCGCAGCGACCACACGCTCGCGCAGATCCACCGACAGGGCTGAAGGCATGGCGATCCTCCATCACAAGCCCATCCAGTGAATCACACGCCAGCCAGATCGCCTACCCCGCGCGATTCAACCCGCCAGGGCACGGCTCTAGGCGCGACGGCGCCCCCGAGAGCGATCAGTTCAGGACGACGACCTTGGAGCCGACGTTGACCCGGCTGAACAGGTCGATCGCGTCCTGGTTGATCATCCGGATGCAGCCCGAGGACACGCTCTTGCCGATCGAGAACGGCTCGAGGGTGCCGTGGATGCGGAACAGCGTGTCCTTGTTGCCCTGCCAGAGATACATGGCGCGCGCGCCCAGCGGGTTGCGCAGACCGCCGGCGACGCCGAGGCCGCTTTGCAACTTGTCCACCTCGCTGGCGAGCTTCGGGCTGCGGGCGATCATCTCCTTGGGCGGGTACCAATCCGGCCAGGCCTGCTTGGAATTCACCGTCGCGGTGCCGGACCACGAGAAGCCCTGCTTGCCGACGCCGACGCCGTAGCGGCGGGCGCGCCCGCCCTGCTCGACCAGGGTGAGCTGGTGGGCGCGCGGGTCTACGATGATCGTGCCCGGCTCGTAGGGGCCGCTATAGGCGATCTCCTGCCGGAGATAGGCCGGGTTCATCTTCTTGTAGTTGAAGGCCTGGACCGGGAACACGTCGTCCGGGATCGGCCCATACGCCTTGGCGTAGTCGATCGGCCCGTCGTCGGGCGCGCGCAGCACGGCCTTCGCCTTGGCGGCCTCGATCGGCGAAAGACCCTCGGCCGGGGG
>NZ_VRVD01000457.1:0-3814 GCF_008040015.1 Methylobacterium sp. WL18
CCGGTCCGGACGGAGCGCCCCCGCCGCCCCCGCCGAAGGGCGCGCATTTCCGGCTCGAGCGCGGCGATGCCCGGATCGACGTGAAATGCGCCGACGAGGACTCGATGAAGGCCTGCGCCGACATCACCCTGCAGCTCCTCGACAAGCTCGCGACGCTGCGGCCCGCCGACGCCCGATAGTTCTTTGCCACGACGGCGGGGCTCGGAAACGACCCCGCCGCCCGCCGGCACCCACGACAGGATCACCGACATGACCGATACAAAAACCGATTCACACCACGCCGCCGGCACCGTCTGGGCGGTGTTCGGACACCGCTTCGCCCTCGACGGGGCCGGGGGGCGGATCCTGGCGGATCTCGGACCGAAGGGAGCCGCGGGGATCGCCCTGGCGGTGGGCGATCGGGTCTCGCTGCAGGGCACGCGGAAGCCCTCCGAGATCAAGGTCACCCGCCTCACCCTGGCGGACGGCTCGACCCGCACGATCGACTGGCCCGAGAGGGAGACGCACGACCATCCGCCGGCCGATCCCGCCCTGGCGATCCGGGCCGCGGAAGCGGCGGGCTACGCGGTGGCCGGCGCGCCCGCACGCAAGCCCAAGCATTTCGAGCTGCGGGGCGCGAAGGATGGCGTGAGCCACGAAATCCACGTCGCGCTCGACGGCCGGATCCGGAAGACCAAGGTCCTCGCCGCCGCGTAAGGCCGGGCGCGCGGGCGCCCGTTCAGGCGCTCGTGCCCGGCGCCTTGATCAGGCGGCAGCCGGTGATGCGCCAAGCCCCGTCCGCGTCCCGGGCGAGGCTGTATTCGGCGGTCCAGTCGACGCCGTACTCGTCCTGGATCGCCACCGACTGCACCACCCCCGCCTCCCCGGTGTCCCGGCCCTCGCCGAACACGAAGCTGCGGTGGCGGTAGACCGGGCGGTACTGGGTGCGCACCATGCCGATGAACAGGTCGGCGTTCGGGAACATCTCCCGGATCGCCGGGGCCGCCTGGGCGTAGGCGGTCGGCGCGTCGTCGCGCCCGAGCGCCTCGACCTGCCGGGTGATCACCGCCCGCGCCTCCGTCCGGGCGCCGTCATCGGCCAGGGCCGGCCCCGCGAGGCCGAAGACCAGCAGGAGGGTGAGCCACGCGCGCATCGACGGTCACTCCGATCGGGCGCCTCCCACGAGACACCTGAGCCGACTGATCATCTAGACGGACGAAGGCGGTCGGCAAGCACCGCGCGCGCAGGATGTGCAGGCATCGCGCGCCGGTTGTGCAAGTCGCTGGAAAGAGAGGCATTTCCGGCCCCGGGCCGGTGTGCGGGTTTGCTTCTGTGCCCAGGTTTTGCGAGCGTCCGCAGACCGACTCGCGCCCACATGGCGCGGTCGCGCGGAGCAGAGGGCCATGGTGCAGAGCCAGGCGGACGCGGAAACCCTTCCCGAGCCCATTCCGGCCGGGGACGTCGCCCCGATGAGCGTCGGGGTGTTCATCCCGATCGGCAACAACGGCTGGCTGCTGTCGGAGAACGCCCCGCAATACCGGCCGAGCTTCGCGCTCAACAAGGAGATCACCCTCAAGGCGGAGGCGCACGGGCTCGACTTCGCCCTGTCGATGATCAAGCTGCGCGGCTTCGGCGGCAGGACCGAGTTCTGGGACCACAACCTCGAATCGTTCACCCTGATGGCGGGGCTGGCCGCGGTCACCACCCGGATCAAGCTGTTCGCCACCGCGGCGACCCTGTGCATGCCGCCGGCGATCACCGCCCGCATGGCCGCGACCATCGATTCGATCTCGGACGGCCGCTTCGGCCTGAACCTCGTCACCGGCTGGCAGAAGCCGGAATACGACCAGATGGGCCTGTGGCCCGGCGAGGCGTATTTCTCGAAGCGTTACGACTACTTGGCAGAGTATGCTCAGGTTCTGCGCGACCTGTGGGAGACGGGCGCCAGCGACCTCAAGGGCACGTATTTCCAGATGAACGATTGCCGCTTGAGCCCCCGACCGCAGGCGCCGATGAAGATCATCTGCGCCGGGCAGAGCGGGGCCGGCCTGGATTTCACGGCCCGCTACGCCGACTACAATTTCTGCCTGGGGAAAGGCCTCAACACGCCCACCGCGTTCGCCCCCGTGGTCGAGCGGCTGGCCGAGGCCAGCGCCAGGACCGGGCGGCGCGTGACCGCCTACGCGCTGTTCATGATCATCGCCGACGAGACCGACGCCGCCGCGATGGCGACCTGGGCGCATTACAAGGCCGGCGCCGATACCGAGGCGATCGCCTGGCTCGGCCTCCAGGGCGCGGCCGACACCAAGTCCGGCAGCGACACCAACGTCCGCCAGCTCGCCGACCCGACCTCCGCGGTGAACCTCAACATGGGCACCCTGGTGGGCAGCTACGCCCAGGTGGCCGCGATGCTGGACGCGATCATGACGATCGACGGCGTCGAGGGCGTGCTGCTGGTGTTCGACGACTTCCTGAAGGGCCTCGACGCGTTCGGGACCCGGATCCAGCCGCTGATGCAATCCCGCCGGCACGTGGTGCCGGCGCCGCTAGCCGAGGTCGCGTGATGGATAGGCCCGCCGGATTCCACGACGCCCAGGGCCGCCACGGCGGCGTCATCCTACCGGCCCGCCCGGAGCCGATCGCCTTCGACCCGGCCGCGACGGCGCTGATCGTCGTGGACGTGCAGAACGCCTACGCGAGCCCGGGCGGCTATCTCGATCTGGCGGGCTTCGACGTGTCGGGCACCGGCCCGGTGATCGCGCAGATCGTCCGGGCCGTGGCGGCGGCCCGGGCAGCGGGCATCCGGGTCCTGTGGTTCCAGAACGGCTGGGACCCGGACTATGTCGAGGCCGGCGGCCCGGGCTCGCCGAACTGGCACAAGTCCAACGCCCTCAAGACCATGCGGCGGCGGCCCGAGATGAACGCCCAGCTCCTGGCCAAGGGCTCGTGGGACTACGCCCTGGTCGACGCCCTGAAGCCGGAGCCCGGCGACATCGTGCTGGGCAAGCCGCGCTACAGCGGCTTCTACAACACGCCGCTCGACAGCATGCTGCGGGCCCGGGGGGTGAACACGCTGGTCTTCACCGGCATCGCCACCAATGTCTGCGTCGAGTCGACCCTGCGGGACGGCTACCACCGGGAGTATTTTGGAATTGTGCTCGCCGATGCCACCCACCAGGCAGGCCCGCGGAGCCTGCACGAGGGGGCGCTCGCCAACATCGAGACCTTCTTCGGCTGGGTCTCGGACGTTGCCGCGTTCGAGGCGGCGCTGCGCGCGCAGACCCGCGCCGCCGCCGAATAGACCGCCCGCCGTCCCCAAACCCGCACCGCGAAAGTCCCAAAAAAATGCCGAAGCAGGTCGTCATTCCGCCGGGGTCGGGCAAGCCGCTCGCCCCCTACGTGCCCGGCACCCTGGCCGACGGGGTGCTGTACGTCTCGGGCACGCTGCCGCTCGATGCCGAGGCCAACGTGGTCCATGTCGGCGACGCCGGCGCCCAGGCCCGGCACGTGCTGGAGACGATCAAGGGGGTGGTCGAGGCCGCGGGGGGCACGATGGACGACGTGACCTTCAACCACGTCTTCCTGAAGGACTGGGCCGATTACGCGGCGATCAACGCGGTCTACGCGGCCTACTTTCCCGGCGAGAAGCCGGCGCGCTACTGCATCCAGTGCGGCCTCGTGAAGCCCGAGGCGCTGGTGGAGATCGCCTCGGTGGCCCATATCGGCCGCTGATCAGGGGCCCCGCAACAGCTTCGGCGCGAGGCCGGGCAGGGCGGCGGCCAAAAGTCCGGCCGCGCGCAGCACCTCGGCGGCTTCCTCCGGCGAGCGGCGGGCC
>NZ_VRVD01000458.1:0-3812 GCF_008040015.1 Methylobacterium sp. WL18
GCCCGCACCACCGGCACCGCCTGCTCCGCCGGTACCGCCACCGGTGCCGCCACCGCCGCCGGCGACTCCGCCGACGGTGCCGAGGTACAGTCCGGTCCCGAGCAGGCCCTGACCGGGGCCGGTGGTCCCGACCAGCAGGCCGGTCCCGAGGACGCCGCCGCTGGTGCTGCCGACATTCAGGCCCGTGCCGAGGACGCCGGTGCCGGGATTGGTGGTGCCGACGGTCACCCCGGTCCCAAGGACGCCGCCGCCGGTGGTGCCGACATTCAGGCCGGTCCCGAGGATGCCGGTACCGGGATTCGTGGTGCCGACCGTGATTCCTGTTCCCAGGATACCGCCTCCGGTTGTATCAAGAGTCCCACGGAGAAGTTGCGCCTGCGCCGGTGCGACAACCGGGAGGGCGAGCAGGGTGCCGGCCAGCAGGGGGGCGATGCGGCCGGCCGTCCGGCGCAGGGCGGCATTCGATGTCCGCGGCCCAGCCGGGACGTCGGTCGAGTTACGCATCTCAGACTCCATTGCTGCGCGGCCCGGTCGCTTCCACCCCGAACCTGAAGTCCGGTGGGCGCTAGGCTGGTACCGGCACACCTTCTGGTAGAATGCTTAACACCAACTTTCAGTTGTATTTGTATTCGCCACTTCGCGTCTGACGCGGCATCCCCCGCTCCGAAGCGGCCGCGATGCCGTGCGCCTCAGAAAATCCGCCTTTACGCGGCGATATCCGCCCCGGACGGGGGTATGCTGGCCGAGCGAGCGCTGGCCGCAGGGATTGGACGCGTGATGGACGGGCGGGACAGGACCATCTTCGTTGCGGGGCACCGCGGGATGGTGGGGTCGGCGATCGTGCGCCGGCTGCGGGAGCTGGGCTACGGGCGCATCCTCACGGCGGACCGGCAGGCCCTCGACCTGCTCGACCAGGCCGCGGTCCGGGCCTTCTTCGCCCGGAACCGGATCGACATGGTCTACCTCGCCGCCGCCAAGGTCGGCGGCATCCACGCCAACAACACCTACCCGGCCGAGTTCATCCACGAGAACCTGCTGATCCAGGCGAACCTGATCCACGCCGCGCACGTGGCCGACGTCGACCGGCTGCTGTTCCTGGGCTCCTCCTGCATCTACCCGAAGCACGCCGAGCAGCCGATGCGCGAGGACGCGCTGCTCACGGGGATCCTGGAGCCGACCAACGAGCCCTACGCGATCGCCAAGATCGCGGGGATCAAGATGTGCGAGAGCTACAACCGCCAGTACGGGCGCCGCTACCGCAGCGTGATGCCGACCAACCTGTACGGGCCCAACGACAACTTCCATCCGCAGAACGCCCACGTGCTGCCGGCGCTGATGCGGCGCCTGCACGAGGCCAAGCAGGCGGGAAGCGCGTCCGTCACGGTCTGGGGCACCGGCCGGGCGATGCGCGAGTTCCTGCATGTCGACGACATGGCGCGCGCCAGCGTGTTCGTGATGGAGCTGGACGACGCGGTCTACGCGGCCAACACCCGGCCGGACCTGTCGCACATCAACGTCGGCACCGGCGCGGATTGCACCATCCGCGAGCTGGCCGAGGCGCTGGCCCGGGTGATCGGCTACGCGGGCCGCCTGGAGTTCGACGCGACCAAGCCCGACGGCACGCCGCGCAAGCTGATGGATGTCTCGCGCCTGCGCGCCATGGGCTGGCAGCCGCAGATCGATCTCGACCGGGGCCTGCGCCAGACCTACGGGTGGTTCCTCGAGAATCACGCCACGCTGCGCGGCTGACGCCGGACGCAGCACGACACCGCATCCGACCGGGTGGGAGAACCAGCATGGCCCAACGGGCCCCCGACGACATCGAGCAGGCTCGGCGCCGCACGTTCCTCCGCGACTTCCACAATTTCGATTCGAACATCCGTTTCCCGGCGCCCTACACGCAGTTCGCCGGCAAGCCGCTGTCGTCCGCGGCGGGCCAGAACTGGCGCTACGACGCGCTAGGCTACCGGAACGACATGCACGCGGAGGCGCGCTCGCCCGCGGAGACGCTGCGCGTGTTCGTGGTCGGCGACAGCACGTTGATCGACGGCCAGGTCTTCGCCGACACCATCCCGGGCCGATTGGAGACCGGGCTGAAGCGCCTGCACGGCGAAGGCGCCCGGGTCTACAATTTCGGTGCGACCTCCGTCTGCCTGAACCAGATGATCGCCCTGATCACGACCCGGCTGATGGACCTTCAGCCCGACGTGATCTTCGTGATGGGCGGCGCCACCGACATCTTCCAGCCCTGGAGCTTCGATCCGCGCGCCGGCTACCCATACAACCACTTCGCGCAGGAAACCCTGTACGACTACTTCTTCAACACGACGAAGTCGGGCGCGGACGCCGAGGACCTGAGCTACGACAGCCTGCAGGCGCTGATCTTCGGCCGGCTCGACAACCTCCGGGCGCTGACCAACTGGCAGTCCGACATCTGGGAATGGGAAGTGGTGCGCCAGTTCGAGCTGGCACTGAAGCGCCTCGCCCGGCTGTCGGGGGGCATCGGCGCGCCGGTGCGGTTCCTCCTGCAGCCGGCGATCGTGCGCAAGACCGAGCGAGTCGGCGACGAGCAGAACACCGCCTCCCAAGAATTTTTGGGCTATCTCGACCGCCAATACACCCGGATCGAGCAGGTTCTGGGCCGGCTCGACGCCGATGGCCTCACGCAGGGGCCGTTCACGACCCGGGACCTCAGCCGGATCTTCGAAGCCGATACGCGAGCCCTGTTCACCGACATCGTCCATGTCGGCTCCGAGGGCCGCCAGGCGATCGCCGACCGCCTTGCGGCCGAGATCGCGGAGGTGCTCGGCCTCCCCGCGGAGGCGTAGGCGTTGGTCGCGCCGATCGTGTTCATCGGGGACTCGATCACCGAGGCCTGGGGATTCCACCGGGCCGAGACCTTCGCGGCCCACGACCTGATCCCCCGGGGCGGGTCCGGCCAGACGGCCCGCTGGATCACCATGCGGTTCCGCCGCGACCTGGAGGAGACCGGCGCCCGGGGCGTCCACCTCCTCTGCGGCGTCAACGATATCGGGCGCAACGAGGGGTTCTTCGTCCCCGCCGACGAGATCGCCCGGACGCTGGCCGGCATGCTCGACGAAGCCCGGGCGATGGGCGTGACGGCCTGGGTCGGCTCGATCATGCCGGCCGCCCGGATCCCGTGGAATCCAGAGGTCCCCGACGCCCCGGCGATGATCGCTGCGGTGAATGCCTGGCTCCGCGACCACGCGCACGAGCACGGCGCGACCTTCATCGACTACCACGCGGTGCTGGCGGACGGATCCGGGGCGCTGCGCCGGGCCTACACCACCGACGGCCTCCATCTCAGCCCGGCTGGCTACAAGGCGATCGAGCCGCTGATGCTGTCGGCGTTGGGGCGGGCGCCGGTAGGGGATGTGCACCACGCGCCCGGCGGTGCGACGAGGCGGAAGTTCGGCAGACGGTGGCGTGCGGTGCTTGCCGCCGCGGTTGCGATCGTGATCGCCGGCCTGATCCTCATGCTGGCCCTGCGCTGATGAGGAAGTCGGCTCGGCGATAAGCCCAGGCATCATCTCGACGCGTGGACATCCAACGCGTCATCCCCGGGGCCGCGAAGCGGCGCCCGGGATCCAGTCGATTTCCCAATCCCGAAAGACGGCGTCTCCCGAAACCAGTTCTCCATCACACCCGCCGCACCGCCCCGTGCGCCGCGCTGGTGGTGAGCATCGCGTAGGCGCGCAGAGCCGTGGTGACCTTGCGCTTGCGCGGGCTGATCGGCCTCGTGCGCGACGGCGACACCATCGCCATCGACATCCCGGCCCGCTCCATCGACC
>NZ_VRVD01000459.1:0-3812 GCF_008040015.1 Methylobacterium sp. WL18
GCGCAGCGCCGTGCCGCCGCGGAGGTCGGCGGCGCGACGCGCGCGCTCTCCGTGCCGGATCATGGTTCCGCGACTTCGCCGGGCAACCGTCCGAGGCCGCCCGCGACCCCGAACCGTCCTGTCCTCGGATCGCGGAGAGTTCGACCATGAGCGGCATCGGCCTCAGTGTCCTGATCGTCACCTACAACACCGGCGCCGACATCGAGACCTGCCTGCGCCTCCTCGCGGCCAGCCGGATCGACCGGTCCTACGAGGTGATCGTCGTCGACAACGCCTCGTCGGACGGCACGCCGGAGCGGATCGCCGGCGCCTTCCCGTGGGTGCGGCTGATCGCCGAGCGGACCAACCACGGCTTCGCGGGGGGCAACGCCGTCGCGCTCGCTGCGGCGCAGGGCGACACGATCCTGCTTCTGAACCCCGACGCGTTCCTGCGCGACCCGGAGGCGCTAGCCGGAGCGCTGGCCCATCTCGACGCGCATCCCGATGTCGGCGCGGTCGGGCCGCGCCTGATCTTCCCGGACGGCCGCCATCAGGTCGGCGATGCCGGCTACGAGCCGCGCCCGCTTTCGACCCTGGTCCACGCTGCCGGGCTGTCCGGGCGCTTCGGCCTGCGCGGCCTCTACCTCGCGAGCCGGCAGGCCCGGGGGCGCGAGGCCCTGGACGTGGACTGGGTCTGCGGCGCGTTCGTCCTGATGCGCCGGAAGGCGGTCGAGGCGATCGGTGGCCTGGAAAGCACGCTGTTCCTCTACGGCGAGGACGTCGATTGGGGCTGTCGCCTGCGCGATGCCGGCTGGCGGGTCGCCTACCTGCCGGGGATCGCGGTCGTCCATCTCCAGGGCGGCTCGGCCGGCACGCGCTCGGCCCGCTGGCTCGACGGGCTGGCGGGGATCTACCGCCTGCGCAACGCCGGCCGGCTCCTGTCCTCGCCGGCCTTCTTCGTAGCCCCGCTGCGCCTCGGCTTCACCCTGCGGGCGCTGGCCTACAGCCTCGCCGGCCGCCTCGGACGGCAGCCGGAACTCGCCCGCAAGGCCGAGGACATGCGCAGGTTTTCCAACCATCTGCGCAGTCTTCGAGGCTGATCGGCCCGATCCTCACGCCTTCTTCCGGATGAAAACCATGTGGTAGCCTTTCAACGGACCCGGCGTGAGCCGGAACAGCAGCTCCCAGAACTTGCCCAGGACGATGTTCTCGCCATGATAGAACGGCTGCCCGTCAAAACTGTAGGTGAAGTGCTCGAACCGATCAGTTGGGAAAAGCCGCTTCCGCGCCGCCTCCGTGTTCATCGTGTAGAGCGGCACGAACGAGTCGATCTCGACCCGCCGCGGCTCGACCCAGCGCAGGACCTGCGCGTGCAGCCGCTTCGGGATCAGCCGCGCGCCGACCCCGACATAGCCCCAGCGGTTGGGCGTCCAGGCGCAGAGCCACCCCCCCGGGGCGAGGACCCGGCCGAGCTCGGCCGCGGTGACCTCGGCATGCTCGATATGTTCGAGGACCGAGAACGCCGAGATCAGGTCGAAGCTTCCGTCCGGGAATGGAAGGACCCCGTCGTGGCCGATCAGACGGACCTCGTCGGCCGACTTGTTCTCGAGGACCGCCTCGTCCACGTCGCAGGCCATGACGTGGGCGCAGCGTCCGCGGAAGTCGCCGAGGTGCCGGCGCAGTGGAACCGGGTCATCGGTCCACTTGCCGCGCCCGGCCCCGAACTCCATCACCCGCATATCCGGCCGGAGCAGCGCGTTGACACGCACGATGTACTCCATCCGGTGGTCCTGCCGGGAGTAACCCCCGGCCCCCATCTCCCGGAACAGGCGCTGTTCGACGGTGACCATACTTCAGGCTCCCTTGAGGACGCGACGCGCGCCGGAGTGGTGAATCGGGACGGGCCGGACGGGCGCCCGGCGGTGGCGATCCTCGGCACCCGCGGGGTGCCGGCCGCGCATGGGGGCTTCGAGACCCTGGCCGAGCGCCTGGCGCTGGATCTCGTCGAGCGGGGCTGGCGGGTCGAGGTCTATTGCCAGGTCAGCACGCCGACCCCGCCGAGCGTCTGGCGCGGCGTGGCGCTGATCCCGGTCGCGGTGCGGGGCGACGGCGCCTTCGCGACGATCGTGTTCGACCTCAAATGCACCCTGCGGGCGGCGTTCCGGCCGGCCCTGCCGCTGGTGCTCGGCTACAACACGGCCCTGTTCTCGATCTTGTACCGCCTCACCGGCAAGCGCAGCGTCATGAACATGGACGGGATCGAGTGGAAGCGCGACCGGTGGTCGAAGCTCGCCAAGGCATGGTTCTGGCTGAACGAGCGTCTCGGCAGCCTGTTCTCGACGCATCTGGTCGCGGACCATCCGGAGATCGCCCGCCACCTCGCCCGCAACACCGCGGCGAAGCGGATCACCACGATCGCGTACGGCGCCGACCCGGTGCTGGAGGCGCCGACGACGCCGCTGTCTGCGTTCGGCGTGCGCCCCCGCGATTACGGGCTGCTGATCGCCCGGGTCGTGCCCGAGAACCTCGTGCTCCAGATCGTCCGCGCCTGGAGCGAGATCCGCCCCGGCCTGCCCCTCGTCGTGCTCGGCAAGCTGATGGACTCGGATTCCTACCACCGCGCCGTGAAGGCCGCGGGCGGCCCGGACGTGATCTTCGCGGGCGCGATCTACGAGGCCGACCGGGTGTCGGCCCTCCGGCTCCATGCCCGCTTCCACATCCACGGCCACACGGTCGGCGGCACCAATCCGTCCCTGGTCGAGGCCCTCGGCGCCGGCTCGCCGATCCTGGCCCACGACAATCCGTTCAACCGCTGGGTGGCGGGCGACGGCGCCGTGTTCTTCGGCGACGAGACCGAGCTGCGCCGGGGCATCCTGAACCTCGTGCGCGCCGCGCCGAGCCGGCTCGACGCGATGTCGGCGGCCTCCCGCGACCGGCATGCGGACGCGTTCGGCTGGCGTGGCATCGTCGATGCCTACGAAGGCGTGCTCCGCCGCCAGCTCCCGTCCCGGCGCGCCGCCCGCGGAGGCCGGGAAGCCATCCGCCGCCACGAGCACGGGCCGGCCTGACCGGCGGGCCGACGTTGCAGGGTTGGTCCTAAACTGCATCGCCGCCCTCCGGAACATCGCAGCGGCTGCGGATCTGCCGCTGCGCGACCATCGTCACGGTGCCGGCGGGCACGTCCCGCAGGCTGCACACGCCGATCCCGATCGTCGCCCCGGCCCCGACCGTGACGGCACCCTGGACGGCCGCGTGGGCGCCGACCACGGCATTGTCGCCGAGGCGCGGCGCGTCCGCGGGGAACGGCGCGCCGGGGAAGACCCAATCCCGCGGCCCCACGAGCGTCCCGGGAAGCAGCACCAGATCGATCCCCGCGCTGCCGCAGAACACGATGCGGGCCGGGTGGGGCACGAACAGGCCGGGCCCGATCGGCGAGCCTGGGTGCAGGCTCGCGCCGGTCAGCCGCAACGACAGGTCCGAGACGGCGGCCGCGCATCGCCGCCAGCCGTGTCCGTGGATCAGATGCGCCACGCGGTGGAAGATCGCCACCTGCATGGCGGGCAGCGTCAGGTGCATCAGGCGTCGCAGCCGGGAGGTCGGCTTGCCGCCCGTGGTCTGGCGCAGGACGCGGGCGAAGTCGGCCGACAGCAGCCGGCGCACCTCCGCGTAGCCGGTCGGACCGCGCTGATCGGCGTTCACGAGGGCGCCCGTAAAGCCGCGGCTACGCGGCAAGACCGGCGCCCTTTATCTTAAAAACAACACCGAGCCCACGAGACTACGCAGCCGCTCGTTAGCAGTGTTATTCGTGAAAAAAAAAAAGGGGGGGGGGGGGG
>NZ_VRVD01000045.1:0-17648 GCF_008040015.1 Methylobacterium sp. WL18
ACCGCAGTGCGCGTGGCCCTGCGCCGGACCGGCGGCCGCCCCCTGCCCAGCACCGCCCGCCTGGAGAAGGGCGCTGAGATGGGCTGGTTCGAGCACGGCTCCACCATCGTGGTCCTGGCGTCGCCGGGTTTCACCCTGTGGCCGATGCTGCAGGAGGGCGGCCGCCTGCGGATGGGCGAGCCGCTGATGCGGCTTCCGCAACCGGGATAGCGCCGGACGGTCGGATCGCGGTCCGGCCGCCGCGCCTGTTCAGGCCGCCTGGACCTTGACCAGGAAGTCCGCGACCTCGACGCTCAGCCGTTCCGATTGGTGCGAGAGTTCCGTCGCGGCGATCAGGACCTGCGACGCCGAGGCTCCGGTCTCGCCGACGGCGGCGGTGACCGCGCCGATGTTGCTCGTCACCGCCTGGGTCCCCTGGGCCGCCTGCGTGACGCTGCGGACGATCTCCTGGGTGACGGCGCCCTGCTCCTCCATAGACGCCGTGACGCCGACCGCGATGGAGCGGAGCTCCACGATGGTCGCCGAGATCGTCCGGATCGCCTCGACGGCCCGATGGGTCTCGCCCTGGATGGCCGCGATCTGCCGGGAGATGGTCTCGGTGGCCTTGGCGGTCTGGGCGGCGAGTTCCTTGACCTCGCCCGCCACCACGGCGAAGCCCCGGCCCGCCTCGCCGGCGCGCGCCGCCTCGATCGTGGCGTTGAGGGCGAGGAGATTGGTCTGCGCCGCGATGCCGCTGATCAGCTCGACCACCGCGCCGATCGACTCGGCGCCGTCGGCCAGTCCCTGCATGATCGCGGTGGTCTGAGCGGCGTCGGCGGCGGCGCGCTCGGCCATGTCGGAGGAACGGACGATCTGGACGTTGATCGCGCCGATCGAAGCCGCCAGCTCTTCGCTCGCCGCGGCGACGGTCTGTACGTTCGCCGAGGTCTGCTCGGCGCCGGAGGCGACGCTGAGCGACTGCGCCGCCGTCCGGTCGGCCGTCCGGCTCATCGCCTGGGCGGTCGCCTCCATCTCCTCCGCGGCGGCCGACAGGGTCTGGGTCATCTTCGAGACGGCGCCGCGGAACGTGCGGGTGGCCTCGTCCAGCGCCAGCGTGCGGCGGTCCTTGGCCGCGTTCTCGGCGGCCGCCTCGGCGTCGGCACGCCGCTTGGCGATGAGCGCGTCCTTGAACACCTGCACGGCGCCGGCCATGGCGCCGACCTCGTCCCGGCGATCCGCGCCGAGAACCGGCGCGTCCAGGTCTCCGGACGCCAGGCGGGTCATCGCCGCGGTCATCCCGGCGAGCGGGCCGGCGACCTGCTTGAGCACGGTCAGGATGCCGTACACGATCGCGACGGTGGCCAGCGCGACGGCGGCGAGGAGAAGGAGGCTGGTCCAGCCCGACGTCCGCTGCGCGCTCTCGAACGCCTCCCGCGCCTCCCGGATCTGCAAGCCCGTCAGCTGTCCGATGCTGGCTTGCGTCCGCACCATCGCGTTCAGGAGGTCCGCGTGCCGATCCGCATAGGCGCTCGTCTGGTTGGCGCCGGCGAGGCGCACGAGATCGGCGATGATCGTGTCGTTCCGGTCGATCTGCCCCTGAAGCTCCGCGGCGAGGATTTTTTCCTCGGGGGTCAGATACGTGGCGAGGTAATCGGCCCATTGCCGCTTCGCCTGCGCCTGCGCGCGCTGGATGATTTCGACCCCCGGACGCGGATCGGACTGTCCGCCACTCAGGGTGCGCGAAGCCTCCACCAGGCTGTCGTAGGCATCGCGCAATCCGCTGAACTGACCGAGCGGAACGACCCGGTCCTCGAAGACCGTCTGCAGACTTCGCGTGTTCCAGTACAGAGCCAGATTTCCGAGCGCGGTCGAGCCCAACAACAGAACGCCCAGGATCGCCAGAAGCGCAACGAGTCGGGTTTTAATAGTCACGTGCATCAACGACGTCCGGTCCACGGCGATTCGATTTTCGAAGCCGGCACGATATCAATCGATGCTCGAAGCGATGGCAAGTTTGATCAGAGTTATATTTATATGGTAATCTGTAATTATAATACTGTATTTTATCATAGATGCGCGAAAATAGATTGATGTCTTACTGAGCGCTATTGGGTTGTTGTGCTCATCGTTATGCGCGTCTCGAACGCACACACATCAAAATTTGTCACGCGAACGACACATCGATCACAGCAGCGCCGACTGGCGATCGAGCACCAGGGTCATATGGCGTGTTGCTGGATAAAGGCGTCTCGCGTCGCCGTTTCCGCCGATCAAACCGCTGCGGCGGCGGCCCATGCGGGTGGCCGCCGTCGCTTCGGGTCGTCCCCTAAGAAGCCGGTCACACGTCGAGATTAGCGACACTCAGGGCGTTCTCCTGGATGAACTCCCGCCGCGGCTCGACCACGTCGCCCATCAGCTTGACGAACAGGTCGTCGGCGTCGGTCGTGTCCTTGACCTTCACCTGCAGCAGGGAGCGCACCTCGCGGTCCAGCGTGGTCTCCCAGAGCTGCTGCGCGGTCATCTCGCCCAGCCCCTTGTAGCGCTGGAGCTGGAGGCCCTTGCGGCCGAAGGCCATCACGGCCTCGAACAGGGCGACGGGCCCGTGCAGCACGGTCTCGTCGGTCTTGCGCATCAGCGTGGCCGGCTCGCCGTAGATCTCCCGGAACGCGTCGGCGCGCTCGGACAGGCGCCGGGCTTCCTGGGACGAGATCAGGCTGGCATCCAGGGTGGCGACCTGCTTGACCCCGCGCAGGGTCCGGGTGAGGCGATAGCCGCCCTCGTGGGCTTCGCCCTGCCAGCCCTGCTCGATCTCGTCGGCGATCAGATCGAGGCGGCGCGCGGTCGTGTCGGCCAGGACCTCGGCCTCGCCCACCCTCGACGCCGCCTCCCCGTCGAACGCCCCGGCCAGAACCGCCTGCTCGACCACCGAGCGGTCGTAGCGGGTGTGGAGTCCCTGGAGCACGTTGCGGAAGCCGCGGGCCTCCTCGACCAGGCTCTTCAGCTGCGGCCCGGTGAACTCCGCCCCCGTCGAGAGCCGCAGGATCGCCCCGTCGGTGCCCTGGTCGATCAGGTAATCCTCGAGGGCGCGCTCGTCCTTGAGGTAGATCGCCCTGCGGCCGCGCTCGGCTTTGTAGAGCGGCGGCTGGGCGATGTAGAGGTGGCCGCGGTCGATCAGCTCCGGCATCTGGCGGAAGAAGAACGTCAGCAGCAGGGTCCGGATGTGCGAGCCGTCGACATCCGCGTCGGTCATGATGATGATGCGGTGGTAGCGCAGCTTCTCCGGGTTGAAGCCTTCCCGGTCGGTGGACGAGCGGCCGATCCCGGCGCCCAGCGCCGTGATCAGGGTGCCGATCTCCGCCGAGGACAGCATGCGGTCGGCCCGCACCCGCTCGACGTTGAGGATCTTGCCGCGTAGCGGCAGCACGGCCTGGAACGCCCGGTCGCGGCCCTGTTTCGCCGAGCCGCCGGCCGAATCGCCCTCGACCAGCAGGATCTCGCACTTCGACGGGTCGCGCTCCTGGCAGTCGGCGAGCTTGCCGGGAAGCGAGGCGATGTCCAGCGCGCCCTTGCGGGTCACGGTCTCGCGGGCCTTCCGGGCCGCCTCGCGGGCGGAGGCCGCCAGCACGACCTTGCCCATCACCGAGCGGGCCTGCTGCGGGTTCTCCTCGAGCCAGGTCGACAGGCCCTCGTTCAGCACGTTCTCGACCGCCGGGCGGACCTCGGAGGAGACCAGCTTGTCCTTGGTCTGCGACGAGAATTTCGGATCCGGCACCTGCACGGAGATGACCGCGGTCAGGCCCTCCCGGCAATCCTCGCCGGTGAGCGAGACCTTCTCGCGCTTCGAGACGCCCGACGAATCGGCGTAACCGGTGATCTGGCGGGTCAGCGCCGCCCGGAAGCCCGCCATGTGCGTGCCGCCATCGCGCTGCGGGATGTTGTTGGTGAACGGCAGCACCGTCTCGTTGAACGAATCGTTCCACCAGAGCGCGACCTCGACCCGGATGCCCTCGCGCTCGGCCCGGACCACCACGGGGCTCGCCATGCCTTCGATCGGCTTGCGGGACCGGTCCAGGTACCGGACGAAGGCCTCGATGCCGCCCTCGTAGTACAGCTCCTCGCGCTTGTGCTCGGCATGGCGCGCATCGGTCAGGACGATGCGCACGCCGGAATTGAGGAAGGCGAGTTCGCGCAGCCGCTTCTCCAACGTGCCGTAGTCGAACTCGATCATCGTGAAGGTGTTGGTTGAGGGCAGGAAGGTCACTTCCGTCCCGCGCCGCCCCTCGCCGGGGCCCACGATCTCGAGGGGCGCCACGGCATCGCCGTGACGGAACTCCATCGCGTGCTCCATCCCGTTGCGCCAGATCCGGAGCTTCAGGAACGACGACAGCGCGTTCACCACCGAGACGCCGACGCCGTGCAGGCCGCCGGAGACCTTGTAGGAATTCTGGTCGAACTTACCGCCGGCGTGCAGCTGGGTCATGATGACCTCGGCCGCCGAGACCCCCTCCTCCTTGTGGATGTCGGTGGGGATGCCGCGGCCGTTGTCGGAGACCGTGACCGAGCCGTCGGCGTTGAGCTGCACGGTGACGAGGTCGGCATGGCCGCCCAAGGCCTCGTCGATGGCGTTGTCCACCACCTCGTAGACCATGTGGTGCAGGCCCGAGCCGTCGTCGGTGTCGCCGATATACATGCCGGGCCGCTTGCGGACGGCGTCGAGGCCCTTCAGCACGCGGATCGATTCCGCGCCGTACTCGGCGGGCTCGTTCGGAGGGGTGTCGGCCATGAAATTCCTCGGGCAGGCGGACCAG
Organism: Methylobacterium sp. WL18; assembly: GCF_008040015.1. Classification (NCBI taxonomy): domain Bacteria; kingdom Pseudomonadati; phylum Pseudomonadota; class Alphaproteobacteria; order Hyphomicrobiales; family Methylobacteriaceae; genus Methylobacterium; species Methylobacterium sp. WL18. Next base: position 4,788 of record NZ_VRVD01000045.1, read on the forward strand.
TTCGCGACGGAGGGACTCGCGCCGTCGGGCGCCCACGCCTGCGCTCTCGCTTGGTCCGCCTGATATAGGGGTTCCGCGTTGAGATTGCACGATTTTACGGGCTCGCACGCGCCCGTGCACCCGCTTTTCTGAGGCTCCGCGCTTAACGCCCCGTTAGCCCTCGATGCCGCCCGCGCTGGCCGCGTCCAAACGGGCGATCGCCTCGGCCGACAGCCGCAGCTCGGCAGCGCCGAGCAGGTCGTCGAGCTGCGCCACCGACGTCGCGCTGGCGATCGGCGCGGTGATGCCGGGCCGGGCGATGATCCAGGCCAGCGCCACCTGGGCCTGCGTCGCGTCCCGGTCCCGGGCGACCGAATCCAGCACGTCGAGGAGCGCCAGCCCGCGCGGGGTGAGGTACTTCGCGACGCGGTTCTCCCGGGCGCGTCCCGCCGCATCCTGCGCGGACCGGTACTTGCCGGTGAGGAAGCCGGCCGCCAGCGAGAAGTAGCCGATCACGCCGACCTGTTCCGCCCGGCACAGGGGTTCGAGTTCCGCCTCGTAGCCGCGCTCGGCCAGGCTGTAATCCGGCTGCAGGCACTCGTAGCGCGGCAGGCCCGACGAGGCCGACAGCGTCAACGCCTCGGACAGGCGCGCGACGCCGTAATTCGAAGCCCCGATCGTCCAGACCTTGCCCGAAGCGATCAGGCGCTCGTAGGCCCGCAGGGTCTCCTCCAGGGGCACCTCCGCGTCGTCGAGATGCGACTGATAGAGGTCGATCCGGTCGGTCTGGAGCCGCCGGAGGGACGCCTCGCAGGCCTGCTCGATGTGGCGCGCCGACAGACCCTTGCCGGCCTCGCCCATGTCCATGCCGACCTTGGTGGCCAGCACGATCCTGTCCCGGGCGCCCGGGCGCGCCGCGAACCAGCGGCCGATCACGGTCTCGGATTCGCCGCCCCGGTGGCCGGGCGCCCAGCGCGAATAGACGTTCGCCGTATCGATGAAGTCGAAGCCGCGCTCCACGAACCGGTCGAGGATGGCGAACGAGGTCGCCTCGTCCGCGGTCCAGCCGAAGACGTTGCCGCCGAGGCAGAAGGGCGCGACCCGGAGGTCGGAGCGGCCGATGCGACGCTTGTCCATGGTGTCAGCCCTGCAGGAACGGATTCGAGACGCGCTCCTCGCCGAGCGTGCCGGTCGGGCCATGGCCGGGGATGAAGGAGATGTCGTCGCCGAGCGGCAGAACCTTCTCCTTGATCGCGCGGATCAGCTGCTCGTGGTTGCCGCCGGGCAGGTCGGTGCGGCCGACCGAGCCCTTGAACACCACGTCGCCGACCAGCGCGAAGCGCGCGTCCCGGCTCACGAACACGACGCTGCCGGGCGAATGGCCCGGGCAGTGGAGGATGTCGAAGCCGAGCTCGCCGACCGTCACGGCGTCGCCGTCGTCGAGCCAGCGATCGGGGGTCACGGCCCTGCCCTCGCCGATCCCGTAATTGGCCGCCGTCTCGGGCAGGGAATCGAGCAGGAACTTGTCGGCGCGGTGCGGGCCCTCGATCGGCACGCCGAGGCGCTCGCGCAGCTCGTCGGCGCCGGCGGCGTGGTCGACATGGCCGTGGGTCAGCAGGATCTTTTCGACCCGCACGCCCTGCTCCCGGATGGCGGCCTCGATCCGGTCGAGGTCGCCGCCCGGATCGACGACGGCGCCGACCTTGGTGGCGTCGTCCCAGATCAGCGTGCAGTTCTGCTGGAAGGGCGTGACCGGGATGATCCCGGCGCGGGGCGTTCCTGGCATGGGGTTCCGCGGGTTGGCTGCGCCGCCGTCGGCGCTCTGGACCGGGTTCTAGCGCAGAACCGGCCGTGCGGCACCCCGCGGCCGGTCAGGCCGACCCGTCCTTCGGCCGGCGCAGGCTGTCGTGGAGCGCGAGCATCTCGGCCATGCCCATCGACCGGCTGCTCCACCGGGTCTCGGCGGTGTTGACCTTCGTGAAGCGGTCGTGGGACCGGCCGCCGTAGGCGCCGAAGATCGCCGTGCCCGGCTCCGTGGTTCCGGCTTCGGCCGGGGCGGAGGACGCGTCCGGCCGGTCGACCCGGTACGACGGCGCCGTCGCCTTGCCGGTGACCCCGATCCGGACCCAGGCGTCGCCGTAATGCTTCTGGCACATCCGCATCGTGACCAGCACCTGGCGCAGGTAGCCCTCGGCATCCTCGAGGCCGGGCAGCACGTCCGCGATCGTCGCGTCCGAGGGGTAATGTTTGGTCCGAACCATGTGCATCCTCGCTCCGGCACATCCCTAGCGCGCCGGGCGGGCGGGGGCGAGGCGCCGCTCAGCCCGGCGTCCGCTTCAGCAATGCGTCGAGGCCGCCGACCCGGAACCAGTGGTAGCCGTAGCCCTCCAGGAACAGGCAGTGGCTGCCCTCGGGGCCGGCGTCGCTGCGCGAGCCGGTGAGCACGTCGACCAGGATGTCGGGCTCCGGCTCGGGCACGCCGGAGCGGAGGGCGATCTCGATCGGCTCTGGCGCGAGGTTGTGCACGCACAGGATGGCGTTGCCGCGCCATTCGTAGCGCAGGGCGAGGACCGAGGCCTTACCCGTGGGCACCGCCGTCACGTCGCCCCAGCCGATCTCGGGCGCCTCCTTGCGGTGGCGGATGATGCTCTGCATCCAGTTGAGCAGCGAGCCCCGGTCGTGCCGCTGGTCGGCGACGTTCACGTGCGCGAAGCCGTAGGGGCCGTGATCGATCGGCGGCAGCACCGTCCGCTCGGCCCGGGAGAAGCCGCCCTTGTGCTCGGCGGTCCACTGCATCGGCGTGCGGGCGCAGTCCCGCTCCTTCAGGCCCAGGTCGTCGCCCATGCCGATCTCGTCGCCGTAGCGGATCACCGGCGTCCCCGGCAGGGTGAACATCAGCGAGTAGGCCAGCCGGATCCGGCGGGGGTCGCCCGCCAGCATGGGGGCAAAGCGGCGCCGGATGCCGCGGTCGTAGAGCTGCATCCCCTTCTCGGGGCCGAATTCGGCGAACACCGCCTGCCGCTGCGTCTCGGTGAGCCGGCCGAGGTCCAGCTCGTCGTGGTTGCGCAGGAAGATGCCCCACTGGCACGAGAGCGGGCGGGGCTTGGTCCGCTCGATCGCCTTCACCAGGGGGCGGGCATCGTGCGCGGCCAGGGCGTAGAAGGTCGATTGGTTGACCTGGAAGTTGAACATCATGTGCATGCGGTCGGCGTCGTCGCCGAAATAGTCGAGGTCCTGCTTCGGCAGGATGTTGGCCTCGGCCAGGATGATCGCGTCGCCCTTGCGCCATTGCAGGAACTCGCGGAAGTCGCGCAGCATGTCGAACTGCTCGCGCGGCTTGCCGCCGACGTCGGCGCCCTTCTCGGCGATGACGAACGGCACCGCGTCCATCCGGAAGCCGGACACGCCGAGTTCGATCCAGAAGCCCATGATCTTCAGGATCTCGGCCAGCACCTCGGGGTTGGCGGTGTTGAGATCGGGCTGGAAGTCGAAGAACCGGTGGAAGTACCAGGCGCCGGCCTTCTCGTCGTAGGTCCAGGTGGTCTCCTGGACGCCGGGGAAGACCATGCCCTCGTCGGTGCCGGCCGGGCGCTCCTTCGACCAGACGTACCAGTCGCGGTAGGGCGAGTTCGGGTCGGAACGGGCCGACTGGAACCAGCGGTGCTTGTCCGAGGTGTGGTTGACCACGAGGTCGATCAGCACCCGCAGGCCCCGCTGCTTGGCCGCGTGCGCGAAGGCGACGAAATCGCCGAGCGAGCCGTAATCGGGATCGACCCCGTAATAATCCGCGATGTCGTAGCCGCCGTCGCGCTTGGGCGAGGGCTGGAACGGCATCAGCCAGATCGCGGTGGCGCCCAGGCCCTGGATGTAGTCCAGCCGCCGCTCGAGCCCGGCGAAGTCTCCGATGCCGTCGCCGTTGGCGTCCATGAAGGTGCCGACCGACAGGCAGTAGATGACCGCGTTCTTGTACCAGAGGTCGTTGATCATGCCGGTCCTCGCGAGGCGCCTTCAGAAGCGCCGTTCGGCCATGAGGACCGGCCGCGCCGGCGACCCTACGACGACCGGCGGGAATTGGTTCCGCCTGATCGAAGGGGTCGATCCGGCTCCTCGCGCGCATGATCCATGTAGGCGCGCAGCACGCTGTTGATCTTGGTCTGGTAGCCGCGCCCCTGTTCCCTGAAGAACGCCAGGACATCGGCATCGACCCGCATGGTCACGATCTTCTTCCGGGACTCCGGATGGATGACCGCTTGGCTCCAGTCGATCTCCAGATCGGCCTCGTCGGGATCGGTCGCGACGGCCGCGTCGACGTCGGCATCGGTCAGCGCCTTCACGGCGTCCCAGTCGCTCTCGCTGTCGCCGTGCTCAAACATCGCTGTCAGGTCCGCCGACGAATGCCTGACTGCATGCTTGTCGTTCTTCACGCCGCGCCCTCCTGAACGAGATCAACCGCCGCCGATCCAGGTGCCAGGTCCAGACAAGGGTGACGTGCACCTCACCCAGGACCCCGACCGTGACGTGGCGCGCCTCGTCCCGGAAGGCTGCCGGACCTTCGAGCCGGGGGCGTCCGTCGAACAGGGCGACCGCGTCCCGGAAATCGAGGCGGTGCTTGGCGAGGTTCGCCCGGCGCTTCGCCTCGTCCCACTCGAACATGGCCGGCCGCCCCTTGATGTCAATACGTTCTGTCAATACGTGCTGTGGCGAAGCTTGCGGGTGGGGGCACCCCGGCAGGCTTTTCCTTAAAACAGCCGCGTTGTGCTCGCCCAGTTCGGCGGCGCACCCGGGAGGTTCGCACCCGCTCCGCCGCCCCCTCGAATCCGGACCGCATGAACGCCATCCTGATCAAGCTGTTCGCGACGGCCCTGACGCTGAGCCAGGTCACGACGCGGCCGGACGCGGTGCGGACCCAGTTCGATCCGTTCACCGATCAGGCCGAGGTCGTGCGCCTGCTGCGCGACGGCTGCGCCCACATGCGCAAGGCGTTCGACATCGAGGACATCAATCTCGATGAATTGATCACCACCGCCATGGAGGATCCGACGAGCGTCGCCGGGCCGGGGGCGCCGAAGATCCTGCACGGGCTCAACCTCGACGAGCTGAACACCAGCTACAAGCAGTTCTGCAAGGGTGAGAACCCGGCGATCTCGCCGTTCAATGCCCGCGAGGTCATCGAGTTCTACGACAACGCCACCAAGGACCTGCCCACCGCCGAGGCGCTCCGGGACAAGGTCCTGCCCGGCATGACCCGCATCCTCGACGGGTCGGGCAAGCCCTTCGCCGAGACCTTCGAGGTGAACGGCCGCCGGCTCGTGGTGCCGATCACCGCGGTGCCGAACCTCGTGCAGAAGGCGTTCATCGCGGCGGAAGACAAGCGCTTCGAGAGCCACCACGGCATCGACGAGCGCGGCGTGATCCGCGCCTTCATCGGCAACCTCGCCTCGCCCGGGCGGCCGGCCGGCGGCTCCACCATCACCCAGCAGGTGGTGAAGAACCTCTCGGTCGGCGACGACGTCACCTACGAGCGCAAGATCCGCGAGATGATCGTGGCGGCCCGCCTGGAGCGGATCCTCACGAAGCCGCAGATCCTCGGGCTCTACCTCAACGGCATCTATCTCGGCCGCGGCGCCTACGGCATCGAGATGGCGGCGCAGAGCTATTTCGGGAAGTCGGTCGGGCAGCTGACCCTGCCGGAGGCCGCCCTGCTGGCCGGCATGCCGAAGGGACCCAACTTCTACAGTCCGGACAAGTACCCGGAGCGGGCGCGCGAACGGCGCGCCTACGTGCTCGCCCGCCTCAAGGAGGAAGGCACGATCACCGATGCCGAGATGGCCGGCGCGGTCAACGCCGATCTCGGGCTGAAGCCGGTGGACGCGACGCGGCGGGATTCGGGCTTCTACGTGGTCGATTACCTGAACCGCGAGGCCCGCACCTTCGCGGGGGTGGATTCGCTGACCGCCGGCTCGTTCACGGTCCGCTCGACGATCAATGCCGGGCTCCAGCGCGCCGTCGAGGGGGCGCTGCAGGACGGGCTCGCCAACTACGAGCGCGCGACCGGACGCCAGACCTACACGGGTCCCGAACTCAACCTCGCCGACAGCATCCGCCGGATCCAGGCGGCGACGCCCGCGCCGGAAGGATCGGTACAGAGCGCGCCCGGCGTGACGGGGGCCCGGGCCGAGGCCGCGAAGGATCCGGTGAAGCCCGATGCGAAACCGGGCGCCAAGGCGCCCAAGCCGAAGGTCGCGGCGGCGCCGCAGGTGAAGCCCGTCTGGCTGCGTGCCCTGGAGAGCGCGCGGCCGACCCTGTACGACGTGCACTGGCCCGTCGCCGTCGTGCTCGAGCCCGGGCGCGGACCCGTGAAGGTCGGCCTTGCCGACGGCCGCACCGCCACCCTCGATCCGGGCGTCGCCCGGGGCAAGCTGCAGCTCTACGACGTGGTCCGGGTCAAGCTCACGGAGGGGCGCGGCGCGCCCCGGGCCCAGCTTCGGGTCCGGCCCAACGTGCAGGGTGCCGCCCTGGTCATGGAGAACCAGACCGGCCGCATCCTGGCCATGGCGGGTGGGTTCTCCTATCCGCTGAGCCAGCTCAACCGGGTCACCCAGGCGGTGCGCCAGCCCGGCTCGACCCTCAAGCCGCTGACCTACCTGGCCGCGCTGAATGCCGGGCTCCAGCCCAACACCCTGGTGATGGATTCCGCCGTGACCCTGCCGCCGATCGGCGGATCCGGGGATTCCTGGTCGCCGAAGAACTACGAGGGCGGCGGCTCCGGACCCACGACCCTGCGCAGGGGCCTGGAATTCTCCAAGAACCTCGTCACCGCCCGGCTATTGCAGGGGGGCATCGCCCCGAAGGCGCCGGCCAGCCTGAAGCGGGTCTGCGACATCGCCTTGGAGGCGCAGATCTACGCCGAGTGCGAGCCCTACTATCCGTTCGTTCTCGGCGCCCAGCCGGTCCGGATGCTCGACCTTGCCGGGTTCTACGCGGCGGTGGCCAACGAGGGCGCCCGACCGGCGCCGTTCGCGCTCGAATCGGTCGAGCGGGACGGCAAGGCGCTCTACACCCACGCCGCCCGCGAGCCCACGCGGATCGGCTCGGCCGACCGGATCGCGTTCTACCAGCTCAAGACCATGCTGCAGGGCGTCACCCAGCACGGCACCGCGGCGGCCCTGTCCAAGGTGTCGGCCTACGTCGCCGGCAAGACCGGCACCTCCGAGAACGAGAACGACGCCTGGTTCGCGGGCTTCACCAACGAGATCACCGTGGTGGTCTGGGTCGGCTACGACAACGCCGACGGCAGCCGCAAGACGCTCGGCCGCGGTCAGACCGGCGGGCATCTCTCGGTCCCGATCGCCTCCACCATCCTGCAGGCGGCCTGGGCCAACGGCATCCCGAAGACGCCCCTGCGCGGCCCCTCCCCCGAGGCGCGGCCGTTCATCGCCGACCTGGCGATCGACCCGCATAGCGGCCAGCGGGTCGCGGGCGGCGGCTTCATCGAGCATTTCCGCACCAGCGGCGACGGCCAGATGGCCGACACCCAGTTCCGCCTGGTGCCGCGCGAGACCCTCTACGCCATGCGGCCGGACGCGCAGGACGGCGACCTCTCCGGCAGTGAGGACGGCGCGAGCGTGGCCGGCGACTATTACGGCAACATGACCGGCGAACGCGCCGCCCCCGATCCCCTCGATCCCTTCGGCGAACGCCCCGCTGCGCGCAGCCGCCGTGCGCAGGGCGATCTGGATTCCTATGGCCAGGACGCCTACAGGCCCTGGCCCGGCCAGACGGCGCGCTCGCCTTTCGGAGACGAAGGCGTGCGCCGGCCGCGCCGCCGCGACCCGGACTACCTGTTCGGCGAAGACCCGGGCTACTGACCCACCCGCTCCGACCGATGAGACGCCCGTTGCGAACGCAGTTTCCTGCCGCCCTCGCCCTCGTCCTGACGACCGCTGCCCCGGTCTGCGCGCAGACTCCCGCGGCCAACACCGTGCCGGGGCTGGAACGGATCAAGGAGGTGCCCTCGGTCACCGCCCTCGATCCGGCCGCGCTCAAGCCGGGGCAGATCCTGTTCACGGATCACCGCGACAACCCCACGGCGCCCGAGAACGGGCTGATCCCGTACCTGGACTGGCTCAAGGTCCGCCCGGCGGAGGCCGCGGTGCTGGCGCCCTTCCCCGGCTACAAGGAGCCGGACTACACCGTGACGGTGAACGGCGTGACCAAGCCGCGGCACGAGACGCTGAAGGTCTACGTGGCGGAAGGGCGATTCGTGGTCGCCCGGCCGCCCGAGGCGATCGACCTCCAGGCCTTCGCCAACCTCGGCTTCGTCCAGAAGATGGACCCGGCGATCAAGCACAAGGCGATCACCACCGGCGAGGTGGCGCCGAACAAGGACCCGGCCGCCGCCTTCGCCAAGCGCCCGGACCGGCCCTGGTGCGAGGGTGCCGGCGCCTGCATCGAGTCCCGCTACGACCTCGAAGGCAAGCTGCCGCTGGGCGTGAAGCTCGCCAACAAGCTCGAAGAGGGCTCGGCCAAGAAGATCGCCGAGTACGTCTCGTTCCAGAGCGAGCTGCGGGTGCTCGGCGCCGACCAGGGGGCGGCCCTGAAGGCGCTGACCAGGATCGACACGCCGGTGACGGGTGGGCTGGAGCAGACGATCTTCTGGGTCAACCAGATCCTGCGCTTCGGCAAGTTCCTGGCGGTGTTCCAGCCGTTGCCGAACGATCCCACCAAGACGGTGGTGACCACATACATGGCGCTGGCCATCAAGGCCGATGTCCTCGACCGCAAGGCCGAATATGCCCGGGTGCCGGTGCTCAAGAACCTGCTGCCGGCCCAGGTGCTGATGGGCAATTCGAGCTTCAACACGGGCAGCTCGATCAGCGCCGGCCTGCCGGTCTACGCCCGCAACCGCATCACGACCTTCGCGGACGCGATCGCGAAGCGGTGACCGGTCGACACCTCGATCCCGGATCGACGTTCCGGGATCGAGGCGGCTCGGGGGCTCAGAACCCGCGGTTGCCGATCGAAGGCAGGGTCGGCTGCGTGTAGGCGCGGTTCACGTCGCGCCGGGTCTGGGTGCCGTTGGTGTCGTTCGAGGCGCGATAGTTGTCGAGCCGGAAGCTGTCGGCGAGGCCGCTGCGCCCGTCGGGGCTGTCGGTGTTGCAGGCGCCGAGGCCGCCGACCGCCAGGAACGCGACGGCAAGAAGGGTAAAGCGCATGATTGGTCCTGAGCGATGCCGAACCGCGCGAGGGATCACTATCCGCCGCCGAATCGCAGGGTGAAAAGTCGGTGTCGGCATGGTCAGCGCGCTGGCAAGTCCGTCAAGACCGGCGGCGAGGTGTAAACCGATTCTGCCGCCTCCGATGCGCGGCGGCCACGGAAAATCCACCTTTCCAGCCGTTAGCGGCGGATAGAGGCCGCCATTTGCCGGAAGTCGGGTCCCTCCCCCTGGCGAATCCGGGGCCTTTCGGGCCAGAACCGTCGGCGATGAGCAACGTCCTGCCCTTCCGGCCGCGCCCGACCGTCACCCGCCTCGCCCGCTGCGAGGTCGTGACCGTGGCCGGCGATCTCCTCGCCCTGCTCGAGCAGCTCGAGGATGTGAGTGCCCGCGCCGCCGCGATGGGCCGTCCGACGCTCGAGGTCGAGCGCACGGTTCAGAACCTCCTCGACGCCGTCAGCGCCGTGGAGCGAGCCCTCGACTGCATCGGCGAGGGCGAGCAGGTCGCCCCGGCCTGACCCGCGCCGACCGGCGGACCGAACCGGTTTTGCACAATAGATCCTGATCCGATTCGGTAGAATACCGCCTCGGTAGCAACGTTCGTCGAACTTCGCTTCAAGACGTCTAATATTCCGGAACTCTCCCGCGCACCTTGCGGTTGAACGTCCGGCGATCGATACCGACGCCGGTTCCGGAGGACGTTATGAGGTTTCGTACGGGCAGCACGTTGGCCGTCATCGCCGCCGCCGGGCTCCTCGCAGGAACGATCGTCCAGGCTCCGGCGGCCGAAATCGGCTTCCTCGAAATGCTGTTCGGTGCCCGGCCGGCGCCTCAGGCGGTCCAGCAGGCCCCCGCGCCGCTCGAAGATCGCGCCGTCTACCGGCGCTCGACCCCGCGGCTCGGCAACGCCCGGCACCGTCTCCAGACCCGGTACGCCGCGCTCCCGGTGCGGATCCGCGCCAAGGAGAGCGAACTTAGCGAACGGCAGACGCCCATCGACATGAAGGCCGGCGCGGCCGCCGCGCTGATGAAGGACGAGACCCTGATGCCGGGTGACATCGTCGTCCTGAACACCGGCGCCAAGGTGTTCACAGGCAATCCCGACAAGCGCCACGCCCTGCGGGATTTTGAGCCGGTCCATACCTCCCGCTTCGTCAGCAAGGGCACCCGCAAGCAGCTCGCCGGATTGTTCACGCCGGTGGGCGCGTCGCCCGCCAGCGAGGCGCGCCGCGTCATGGCGCGTGGCACGTCGGTTCCGTCGTCGCCGGTGGCGACACCGATCCCGCCGCAGCAGACCGCGATGCGGGTCATCAACGTGTGGCAGCCTGCCCGCTGAGCGGGACGGCGGTGTTCCGGGCTAGAAAAATCGCTCCTTGACCACGATCGTGTCGCCCGGCCGGACCGAGTAGGTCATCGGCACGATGCCCGACACGAGTCCGCCCCCGGTGTCGCGGGTCAGCACCGCGTAGTCGCGGGCCGCCCGCGGGCCGAAGCCGGCGGCGATCGCCACGGCCGTCTCGACGGTCATGCCGTTGACGAACGGGTATTGGCCGGAGGTCGTGACCTCGCCCAGGATGTAGAACGGGCGGTAGGTATCCACCTCCACGGTCACGTGCGGCTCGCGCACGAAGCCGGAGGACAGCTTGGCCTCGATCGCCTTCGCCGCCTGGCCGGTGGTCTGGCCGCCGACCTGCACGGTGCCGATCAGCGGCATGGCGATCTTGCCCGCCCCGTCGACGGCGTAGATGTTCGACAGGTTGTCCTGGCCGAACACGATCACCCGCAATTTGTCGCCCGCCGAGAGCGGGTAGCGGGCGCCGATCGAGCCGGTGCCGGTGGCATCGAGCTGGTCGGTCCGGAAGGTCGGACGCAGGCAGCCGCCGAGCGCCAACGTCGAGCCAAGTGCGAGGAAAAGAGCGCGCCGGTTCATCACCATCGCCGTCATGGGTGCCAATTCAGTTCGGTCTAGGCCGTTAAGGTTAATGAACCTTGATCAGCGAGGTGGCCTGTTCCGAACAGGGCGACACGCGGCCGGCCTTAACTCTCAAGCAACCTTAACATCCTCTAATAGCGCCCGGGCGGCACTGATCGCCGCCCCGTCGGCCGTCGTGCTCAGAGCGTATTCATGTCTCGTATCAGCCTGCGCTCGCCCATCGCCGCACCCGCGCAGCGGACCCCTCCGCGGGACGGCGTCGGCCTCGCGCAGGTGCCGCAGATCCTGCGCCGGTCGATCGGCTGGATCGTCGGGCCGACCCTGGTGGTCGCGCTGGGCGCTGGCATCTTCGTCAACGTCGTGAGCCCGCGCTACACCGGCGAGGCGAAGCTGATCCTCGAGAGCCGCGACCCGGCCTTCGCGCGCACCGCCCAGGAGCGCGCCGACCAGCTGGCGCCGATCGACGAGCAGGCGGTGGCGAGCCAGGTCCAGGTGGTCATGTCCCGCGACCTCGCCCGGGAGGCGATCCGCCGGCTGAAGCTGGTGGGCAACCCCGAGTTCGATCCGGGTTCGAGCGCCATCGGCCCCGTCCAGCGCGTGCTGATGATGCTGGGCATCGGCGCCAACCCCCTCGACCGCCCGGCCGAGGACCGCGTGCTCGATGCCTATTTCGAGCACCTGCTGGTCTTCCCGGCGGGCAAGTCCCGCATCCTGACGATCGAGTTCCGCGCCAAGGACGCCAAGCTGGCCGCCGAGGGCGCCAACACCATCGCGCAGCTCTACATCGCCTCGCTCGAGGCCGACAAGGTCGACACCGCGCGCTACGCCTCCTCCTGGCTCGGCGGCAACATCGACGGCCTGCGCAAGCGCGTCGCGGAGGCCGAGGCGAAGGTCGAGGCGTTCCGCGCCAAGAACGGCCTGGTCGGCAGCGGCGGCGCGACCGGTCAGCCGCTGACCACCCAGCAGCTCGGCGAGCTGTCGAGCCAGCTGTCCCAGGCCCGGATCCTGAAGGCCGACCTCGCCGGCCGGGTGAAGGCGATCAAGGACCTGATCAAGGACGGCCGCGCCTTCGAGATCACCGAGGTCGCCAACAACGAGGTCGTCCGGCGCATCGTGGACAACCGGATCGCCGTCCGGACGCAGCTGGCGCTGGAGTCCCGCACGCTGCTGCCCGCCCATCCGCGGATCAAGGAGCTGCATGCCCAGCTCGAGGATCTCGACGCCCAGATCAAGACGTCGGCCGAGCGCATCGCGCGCACGCTGGAGAACGACGCCAAGATCGCCGGCTCCCGGGTCGAGAGCCTGCAGGCCGCGGTGGACGGCCAGCAGGATGTGGTCGTCAAGGGCAACACCAGCGAGATCCAGCTCCGGGCCCTGGAGCGCGAGGCCAAGGCGCAGCGCGAGCAGCTCGAATCCTACCTGTCGCGCTACCGCGAGGCGGCCGCCCGCGACGGCGAGAGCGCCACGCCCGCGGATGCCCGCATCGTCTCGCGCGCCGTGACCCCGGAAGTCCCCTCGTTCCCCAAGAAGCTGCCGATCGTCAGCTTCGCGACGCTGGTGACGCTGATGCTGGCGGTGGGCGGCGTGCTCGCGAGCGCGCTCCTGGCCGAGGGAAGCCGGAACGCCAAGGAATCGGACGCGGCGTTCGACACCTCGGACCGGCGCCCCCGCCGCGAGCCCGAGCTCGAGCGCCCGACCTTCGCCTTCCCGGAGGCGATGCCCCCGGCCCACTGG
>NZ_VRVD01000460.1:0-3810 GCF_008040015.1 Methylobacterium sp. WL18
AGCCTGCGCCGGCCCGAGGCCGGGCCGAACCGCGGCGGCGTGGCGGCCTGAGGACGACGCGGCGCGACGAATCAGGGGCTCCGCCCCCGAACCCCACCAAAGGGCTGAGCCCTTTGGGAACCCGGGACTTCAGGCCGCCTTGGTCGCCTCCAGCCGTCCGTCCAGGGGGAACACCTTGGCGGGGTTGAGCATCCAGTCGGGGTCGAACACCGCCTTCACCCGCATCTGCTGCTCCAGATCGACCTGCGCGTACTGGAACCGCATCAGGTCGCGCTTCTCGATCCCGACGCCGTGCTCCCCGGTGAGGCAGCCGCCGACCTCGACGCAGAGCTTTAGGATCGCGTCGCCCGCGGCCTCGGCCTTCTGCAATTCGCCTGGCGTGTTGATGTCGAACAGGATCAGCGGGTGCAGGTTGCCGTCGCCCGCGTGGAACACGTTGGCCACCCGCAGGCCGTGGCCGGCGCAGATCGCCCCGATCCGCTCCAGCACCGGGCCGAGCTGCCCGGTCGGGATGGTGCCGTCCATGCAGATGTAGTCGGAGATGCGCCCCGTCGCCCCGAAGGCCGACTTGCGGCCCTTCCAGATCGCGGCGGATTCGGCCTCCGAGCGGGACACCCGCACGCTGGTCGGCCTGAAGTCCTTGGCGATCGCCTCGATGCGTCCGAGCATCGCGTCGCACTCGGCATCCGATCCCTCGACCTCGATGATCAGCATCGCCTCGGCATCGCGCGGGTAGCCGGCCTGGGCGAAGTCCTCGGTGATCAGGATCGCCTCGCGGTCCATGTACTCGATCGCCACCGGGATGATGCCGGCCGCGATGATCGCGGCGACGCAATCGCCCGCATCCTCGACCTTCGAGAAGCCGACCAGCACCGGCCGCGCGCCCTCGGCGGCGCGCAGGATCCGCACGGTCGCCTCGGTGACGATGCCGAGCTGCCCCTCCGACCCGCAGACGAGGCCCAGGAGATCGTAGCCCGGGCTGTCGAGGTGCTGGCCGCCGACCTCCACCACGGTGCCGTCGTTGAGCACCAGGGTGACGCCCAGCAGGTTGTTGGTGGTCACCCCGTATTTCAGGCAGTGCGCCCCCCCGGAATTCATCGCGATGTTGCCCGCGATCGTGCAGGCGAGCTGGCTCGACGGGTCGGGGGCGTAGAAGAAACCCTCGTGGGCGACCGCGCCCGAGATCGCCAGGTTGGTCAGCCCGCTCTGCACCCGGGCGGTGCGGTTCTCGAAATCGAGGTCGAGCACCTGGGTCATCTTGCCGACGCCCAGGATGATCGCGTCGCCTTGCGCGATCGCCCCGCCGGCGAGCGAGGTGCCGGCGCCCCGCGGCACCACCCGCACGCCCTCGGCGTGGCAATAGGCCATCACGGCCGCCACCTCCCGGGTGGTCGAGGGCAGGACCACGGCCAGCGGCATCTGCCGGTAGGCGGTGAGCCCGTCGGTCTCGAAGGCCCGGCGCTCGTCCTCGCTCACCACCAGCGCCTCCGGGGCGACCAGGGGCGCGAGGCCCGCCAGGATCTCCCCCCGCCGGGCGAGGATGTTCGGGTCGGGATCGGGGAAGCGGATGGTCATGGGGCTTGGGCCCTTTTGGCTGGCGTATGCGGAGCATGGACCCGCCGGAGCGGGCCTTCAACCGCCGGGCGGACGGAGAGGGGCGGCATGTCGTCCCGGCGTCACATTTCAACCATGACGGCTCCCTAGCGTCGAAAACCTCGCTTCGCTTCGCCTTCGCGGCGCCGGACCCTGCTCGACGGGTCCAGAACGGAACCGATGACCGCTCCCGCTTCCAGCGCCCTGCGCGACGACCCCTACGACGCGCCCTCGCCGCATCTCGCGGGCACCCGCGATATCGGGATCCGCAGCCTGCAACTGGGCATCGCCGCCCTGCAGGAGACCAGCGCGGCGTTCCAGGGCAGCCTCGGCGTCGCGTTCGAGGAGGCGGTGCAGACCATCCTGCAGAGCAAGGGCCGGGTCATCGTCAGCGGCATCGGCAAGAGCGGGCATATCGGCCGCAAGATCGCCGCGACGCTGGCCTCCACGGGCACCCACGCGTTCTTCGTCCACCCCACCGAGGCGAGCCACGGCGACCTCGGCATGATCGCCCGCGACGACGTGATCGTCGCCCTGTCCTGGTCCGGGGAGACCGCGGAACTCTCCGACCTCGTCGGCTTCAGCCGCCGTTTCTCGATCCCGCTGGTGGCCATCACCCGCAACGGCGCCAGCACGCTGGGCAAGGCCGCCGACGTGCTGCTGGAGTTGCCGCGGGTGCGCGAGGCCTGCCCGCACGACCTCGCCCCGACCTCCTCTAGCCTGATCCAGCTGGCGCTCGGCGACGCCCTGGCGGTGGCGCTGCTGGAGCGGCGCGGCTTCACCTCGGCCCGCTTCCACACCCTCCATCCCGGCGGGACGCTCGCGGCCCGGCTCAAGACCGTGCAGCAGGTGATGCACGGCCCGCAGGACATGCCGCTGGTCCACGAGACCGCGCTGATGTCCGAGGTGCTGATCGAGATCGCGGCGCGCCGCTACGGCTGCGTCGGCGTCACGGACGGCGCCGGGCGCCTCGTCGGCATCATCACGGACGGCGACCTACGCCGCCACATGGGCCCCGAGATCCTCGACACCCCGGTCTCGGCGATCATGACCCGCGAGCCGATCACCGTGGAGCCGCACAAGCTCGCCCAGGCCGCCCTCGAACTGATGAACCGCCGGCTGATCACCGCCGTCTTCGCGGTCACCGACGGCCGGCCCGTCGGCATCGTGCACGTCCACGACCTGCTGCGCGCCGGCATCGCCTGAGTTTTTCGTCGTCCCGCCGGGCGAGGCCCGGAGCTCATCCGGACCCGATAGGCCGGACGCATCGCCGCGTGCCATGATCCGGGCATGGCGCTCCAAATCATCAACCGTCCTCTGCCCGGCTGGGGCATGACCTATGGGCCGTCCGGCGACGGTCCATTTCCAGCCGTGATGGTCCTGCACGGCTCCGAAGGGGCCTGGTCGGGCTACAGCTACCTCACGGCGGCCATGCTCGCCGCCCACGGCTTCCTGGCCTTCCCGTTCGGCTACTCGCGTGGCGGCAACGTCTGGAATGCCGGCGACATCGTCGATGTTCCGCTCGACCGGACGGTCGAGGCCCTTGGCGTCCTGCGCGCCCTGCCGATGGCCGGGCGGGTCGGCCTCTACGGTGTCTCCCGGGGGGCGGAACACGCCCTGCTGGTGGCGTCGTTGATGGCACGGGATGATGTCGCCGGCTTGCCCGATGCCGTCGCGGCCCATGCCGCGCCGGACGTCGTCTGCGGTGCTTTCGTGGGCGCCGCGTGGCGTGATTCCGGTGATCCGGGATTTCAGCCTTGGGATCCCGCCCAGCGGGCCTGGACATGGCGCGGCACGTCGGACGACCTGCTTCCGACTACCCCGATCGAGATCGAGCGGTATCGCGGTCCCCTGTACTTGAGTCACGGCCTGCGGGACGCGACGTGGGCGGCCGCGATGACGGAGCGTCTTCGGGACCGGCTGCACCGCCACGGTCTGGACCCCGAGGTCCATCTGCTCGCGGATCAGGATCACATGCCCGACGGCGAGGACGAGAACGAGCACCACCGCCGGTTGATCGCGTTCCTGCGGCGGACCTTGACCGACCTTTGATCAACCGCGCGCCTACAGCCGCGCCAGCAGTTCCGCCTTCTTGTCCAAAAACTCCCGCTCGCTGAGCACGCCCCGGGCGTGCAGCTCCGCCAGCCGCTCGATCGTGGCCAGCACATCGCCCGACGAGGCCGGCTCCGGCGCGGGCGCGGTCGGTCGAAGCGGGGG
>NZ_VRVD01000461.1:0-3804 GCF_008040015.1 Methylobacterium sp. WL18
CCGGGGGAGGGTCCGCGGGCCCGCTCACGCCGCCGCGCGGGCCTGCAGGGTCACCAGCACCGACTTCGAGGTCGGCGTGTCGCTCTTCTCACCGAAGGTCGAGAGCGGCACCAGCACGTTCAGCTCCGGGTAGTAGCCGGCCACCGCGCCCCGGGGCATGTCGAACGGGACGAGGCGGAAATCCTCGGCCCGCCGGGTCACGCCGTCGGCATGGAGGCCGACGATGTCGACGCGCTCGCCGATCCGATCGCGGATCTCGGCGAGGTCGTCCGGGTGGGCGAACAGCACCTTCCGTTCGCCGTAGACGCCGCGATAGCGGTCATCGAGGCCGTAGATCGTGGTGTTGTACTGGTCGTGGCTGCGGAAGGTCTGGAGCACGAAGGTGTTCTGGCCCTTGCGCGCGACCTGATGCTCGGTCTCGGCCGGCAGGGCGTCGGCGGAGAAGTTGGCCCGGCCCGTGGCGGTCTCGAACACCCGCTCGGCGGCGAGGTTGCGCAGCATGAAGCCGCGCGGCTTGCGCACCCGTGTGTTGTACTCCGTAAAACCCGGGATCGTCGCGGCGATCGCCTCACGGATCCGGTCGTAATCGGCCGCGAGCCCGGCCCAGTCGATCGCGGCCGAGCCGACGGTGGCCTGGGCCATGCCGGCGATGATCGCGATCTCGGAGCGCAGCTCCTTGGAGGCCGGCTTGTTGATGCCGCCCGAGCCGTGGACCATGCTCATCGAATCCTCGACGGTCACGATCTGGGTCTTGCCGGCCGCGTTCCGGTCGATCTCGGTGCGGCCCATGCAGGGCAGCAGGTAGCCGATGGCGCCCGGCACCAGGTGGGCGTGGTTGAGCTTGGTCGCGATGTGGACGGTGAGGCGGCAGGAGGCGAGCGCCTGCGCCACCACCGGGGTATCGGGCGTCGCGCGCAAAAAATTGCCGCCGAGCCCGATGAAGGCCTTCGCCGTGCCGTCGCGCATCGCCCGGATCGCCGCCAGGACGTTGTGGCCGTGCCGGCGGGGCATGGCGAGGCCGAAATGCCGCTCCAGCGATTCGAGGAAGGCCACCGAAGGGCGCTCGTTGATCCCGACCGTGCGGTCGCCCTGCACGTTGGAATGGCCGCGCACCGGGCACAGGCCGGCGCCGGGCCGGCCGATATGGCCGCGCAGGAACAGCAGGTTGGCGATCTCCCGCACGGTCGCCACCGAGTGGCGGTGCTGGGTCACGCCCATGGCCCAGGTGGCGATCACCCGCTGCGCGCCGAGATAGACATCCGCCATGGCGGAGATGTCCTCGTAGGTCAGGCCCGACTGGTCGAGGATCGCGTCCCAGGCGGTGGCCTCCACGGCGGCCCGGTAGGCGTCGAGCCCTGCGGTGTGGTGCTCCAGGAAGGCCCGGTCGAGCAGCGACGGCCGCCCGGCCGCGAGGGCCTCGGCGTCGCGGGCGAACACGATCTTGGCGATGCCCCGGAAGGCCGCCATGTCGCCGCCGGAACGAGGCTGGAGGTAGTGGCTGGCGATCGGCTGGCTGGAGCCGCGCAGCATTTCCACGGTGTTCTGCGGGTCAGCGAAGCGCTCCAGCCCGCGCTCGCGCACGGGGTTCAGCACCACGACCTGGGCGCCGCGCTCGGCCGCCCGGCGCAGGTCGCCGAGCATGCGCGGATGGTTGGTCCCGGGATTCTGGCCGACGCAGAAGATCGCGTCCGCCTTCTCGAAATCCTCCAGCAGCACCGTGCCCTTGCCGATGCCGATGGCGTCGATCAGGGCGACGCCGCTGGCCTCGTGGCACATGTTCGAGCAGTCGGGAAAGTTGTTGGTCCCGTAGGACCGGGCGAACAGCTGGTAGAGGTAGGCGGCCTCGTTGGAGGCGCGGCCCGAGGTGTAGAATTCGGCCTGGTCGGGGTTGTCGAGGCCGCGCAAAGTCGCGCCGATCTCGGCGAAGGCCTCGTCCCAGCTCACCGGCAAGTAGCGGTCGCTCGCCGCGTCGTAGCGCATCGGGTGGGTGAGGCGGCCTTCGCCCTCCAGGGCGTAGTCGCTCCAGCCGCGCAGTTCGGTGAGCGTGTGGCGGGCGAAGAAGGAGGGCGGGGTGCGCTTGTCGGTGGCCTCCCAGGAGACTGCCTTCACGCCGTTCTCGCAGAACTCGAACGACGAGCCGTGCTCCGGGTCGCCCCAGGCGCAGCCCGGGCAATCGAACCCGTCGGGCTGGTTCGCCTTCAGCAGCGCACGCGCCCCCGTCAGCGGAGCGCGCGAGCCGAACAGGTGCTTGCCGCAACTCTTCAGAGCGCCCCAGCCGCCGGCGGCGGATGAGCGCTTGGGAGCCCCGTCAGGCTGGGCCATGGATTGTCCTGGATGTTCTTGTGAAAACGAGCTGAGCTCGCCAATTCGCAACCGCGAGATAAGCGGCTTGGGATACCGGTCACAATGGCGTGCCGGCGCAGGCCCCTCATGCACGGGACACAGGCTAAGTCACCGCTTGGCAAAGCCTTTCTAAACTGGCGGGTGCGACGCTCGGCAGCGGTCGGACCGGGCCGCCGACGGTTCGGTTCCGAACCCATCTTGCGCGCGCAGCCTGAGGAACCAAGCGCCGCGCGCGAGCCCCTTCAAGGTGTCTGCGCTTGTCGGTCCGCGAGGAGATCTGCCAAGAGGATCAAGCGTTCCGGGCCGCACAGGCCAGGTCCGGCGGGGCGCGCAATCACACAGTGGGCCATAGCCGAGACGGCGGCAAGCCGGAGACGGGTCGCAGAGGGATATCCGCCCTCCACGCATCCCAGGTTTCTGCGGACGCTTTTATGCCTCCGCCCCGTCATCCCGGGGCGCCGCAGGCGAGCCCGGGATGATGGGGCTGTTTCTGGAACCGCCTCGGCAAGGAACGAGGCGCATCGGCCCAACGGGACGGTCAGATGCCGACGGCTTCCGGCAGACACCTCGAAAGCGCGGCCTGTGCGAACCCTGAAGGCCTCCTGCGGGGCGCTTCGCTACGCCACCTCGACATGAGGTCGAGACTGGGAAGCGCCTTGACGAACGTCCCTCACGCCGCGCGGGCCAGCGCCTCCGCGCCCCGGCCGACGACCTGGCTGAGCGCGGCGACGCCCTCCGCCGCCATCCGCTTCACGAGGCCGGCCTTGATGCGATCCACCAGCCCCGGCCCGTCATAGATTAACGCCGAATAGAGCTGGACCAGGGTCGCCCCGGCCTCGATCTTGATCCAGGCGGCCTCGGCGGAATCGACGCCGCCGACGCCGATCAGGGGGAGCGTGTCGCCGACGCGGAGGCGGGTCTGGGCCAGCATCCGGGTCGCCGGGCCGAACAGCGGCCGGCCGGAGAGGCCGCCGGTCTCGCGGGCAAGGCTTTTCTCCCGCAGGCTCTCGGGCCGCGCCACCGTGGTGTTCGAGACGACCAAAGCCTGGACCCCGCGCTTCAGCGCCGTGGCGCAGATCGCGTCGAGGGCATCCAGCGCGAGGTCGGGGGCGATCTTCAGGAGTACCGCCGCCTTGGCGCCGGCCGCGTCCCGCGCTTCAACGGTGCGGGCGAGCAGTTCGTCCAAAAAAGCCTCGCCCTGCAGGTCGCGCAGGCCCGGCGTGTTGGGCGAGGAGACGTTGACCGTGACGAAATCGACGAGCGGAGCGAGGCTCTCGGTACAGGCGACGTAGTCGGCCAGCCGGTCGGTGGAGTCCTTGTTGGCCCCGATATTCACCCCGACGAGGCCCGGCCGGCCGGCCCGGGCCCGGAGCCGCCCCGCCACCGTCGCCAGACCTTCGCTGTTCAGGCCGTAGCGGTTGATCACCGCCCGGTCCGCCGCGAGGCGGAACGCCCGTGGCC
>NZ_VRVD01000462.1:0-3791 GCF_008040015.1 Methylobacterium sp. WL18
GCGCCCGGCCACGGACGACACCGGCACCCGCCAGAAGGCGGCGCTGCTCGCGGCCGCCGTGAAGCGCGCCAGCAAGGAGAGCGAGCGGCGCCGGAGCGCGCAGGCGCGCGGGAGCCTGGTCTCGAAGTCCCGCAGGGCCCTGGCGCTGAAGCAGGCGGCGGGCGACCGAACCTCGGGACGGCCCTCGTCGCGGACGGCCGGCGCGGGCATGAACCCGGTGCCGAACGAAGGCCTCGCCCCGTCCGGTGCGCTCGACAGCCAGGGGCAGGAGGTCGCCATGCGGCGGGGTGGCGGGCCGCGGTAGGGTCTTCCGTCGGCGATCAAGGCAACTGCTCGTCTGCTGCCCGGCTTGAACGCTATCCGAAAAGAAGCCTGCAGATCACTTTCGTGACCTGGAGGCTTCTTGCGTGCGTTTTATCGAGATCAGAAGCTGTCGTCGGATCAGTTCAGCACGACGACCTTGGCGCCGACCTTAACCCGCTCGTACAGATCGGTGACGTCGTCGTTGGTCATGCGGATGCAGCCCGAGGACACCGCCTGGCCGATCGTGTCCGGCTCGTTCGAGCCGTGGATGCGGTACTCGGTGTTGCCGATGTACATGGCGCGGGCGCCGAGCGGGTTCTCGATCCCGCCGGCCATGTAGCGCGGCAGGTCGGGGCGGCGGGCGATCATGGCCTTCGGGGGCGTCCAGGACGGCCACTCGCGCTTGGCGGTGACCTTGTTGACGCCGCTCCAGCTGAAGCCCGGCCGGCCGACGCCGACGCCGTAGCGGATCGCCTCGCCGTTGCCCATCACGTAGTACAGGCGGCGCTCGGCGGTGGAGACCACGATCGTGCCCGGCGCGTAGGGGGCGTTGAACGCCACGATCTCGCGGGGGATCGGCTGGACCTGCGCCTGCGGCGCGTCCTGCACGCCCTGGCCGTAGCCCGGGGTGCCCTGGTACCCGTACTGGCCCGGATCCGAATAATACTCCTCGGCGCCGTTGGTGCCGAAGGGATCGTAGGCCGGGGCGGCCAGCGCCGGGGCGGCCGACGAAACAGTTGCGGCAAGGAGCGCCGCGAGGGCGGTGGCCGAGGTCTTCATGGTGTGCCTGCCTGTGCGATAACCTTTGCTATTACAAGCGTGAGCATAGGTTGGCAGTTCCACCCGACGAAGAAGATTTTGGCTGACGTTGGAATACGTAAGCGGGTTCGCGCGTGCCGGGGCCCACACCCTGCGCTCTGCATGGCCCCGCTCCCAATATCAGTAACCATCCTCCGCGTTCGCCGGCCCGTCACGCGACCTCGTCGGTGTGGACGTCGAAGCGCGCCAGGTGGGCGTAGCCGAAATTGGTCGAGATCGCGCAGTCGGTGGCATCGCGGCCCCGGGCCATGACGATGCGGCCGATCCGCTGGCGGTTGTGCCTCGCGTCGAACGTGTACCAGCGCGGGCCGTCGGGTCCGTGGAGGTAGACCTCGAACCAGGCGGAGAAATCCATCGGCGCCGGGTCGACCGGCACGCCGATGTCGCCGAGGTAGCCGGTGGCGTAGCGGGCCGGGATGTTCATGCACCGGCAGAACGCGATGGCGAGATGGGCGAAATCCCGGCAGACGCCCTCGCGCTGCATGAAGCCGTCATGGGCGGTCCGGGTCGCGTCGGCGCGCTGGTAGTCGAACCGGATGCGCTCGTGCGTGTAGGCGACGATCGCCTGCACCCGGGCCCAGCCCTCGGGCGTGTTGCCGAACAGCGACCAGGCCGTCTGGGAGAGCTTGTCGGTGTCGCAGTAGCGGGAGCCCAGCAGGAAGACCATCACGTCGTCCGGCAGGTCCTGGACCGGGATCTGCTGGGCGTCCGGGACGTAGGTGTCGAGGAGGCCGGAATCCTGGATCGTGAAGTCGGCCGAAATCGTCATCAGGCCGGGCGGCGCGACGATGCGATGGCAGACGTTGTCGTACACGTCCCGGTACGTGTGCGCCGGAACCCACGGATCGAACCGGATCTCCTGCGGGGTCAGCAGGTCGGGCATCCGGGACGGATGGACGCTGAGCATCAGGACCATGGGCGTGGGCTGGGTCAGGCTGAAGCCGATATCGTAACCCGTCCTGATCTTCATCGCGGCCACCTGCTGTCCTCTCGCCCCCGCGGGTCGCCCCGCATGTTCCATCCGGATCCGCCGGCTCAACGCGCCACGATCGGCGGATGCGCCTCAAATCCCGGTGTTCGTGCCTCGTCGTCGGGCAGTTCGACCACGTCGACGTCCACCCGCATGCCGAGGTCGTCGCTGGCGAGCCCGAAGAACGAGCCGTGCAGCGGCACCGCCTGCGCCGGATCGCGGGCCACCGCCACGCGGATCAGGTCGCGGTTGCCGACGATCCCGTTGGTCGGGTCGAACTCGATCCAGCCGGCGCCCGGCAGGTAGACCTGCAGCCATGCATGGGTCGAGCCGCCGCCGACATGGCGGGCGCGGTCGTTGCGCGGGTTGTACAGGTATCCGGAGACGAACCGGGCGGCCATGCCGAGCGCCCGGACCGCCTCCATCATCAGCACCGCGAAGTCCCGGCACGAGCCGCGCTTGCTGCGCAGGGTCGTCAGCGGCTCCTGCACGCCCTTCTCGGAGCGGGCGAGGTAGGTGAAGTTCGCCCGCACGCTCCGGGTCATGTCGGCGAGCAATTCCTGGGTCGGGATCCGGCCGTCGGCCGGGATGAAGCTGCGCGCCCAGGCATCGACCTCGTGGCGCGGATCGGGCCATTGCCGCTCGATCGACCGGGACAGGTCGGGCATGTCCTCGACCCCGTATCCGAACGGGTAATGCGTGGCGTGGGGCGCCAGCGGGAAGACCGGGGCGTGCTCGGGGGCGTGGTCGAGGGTGATGCCGCACACGAAGGTCAGGGTCTCGGCCCGGCCCCCGAAGGTCGCCACCGCGACGCAGTTGCCGAACACGTCGAACATCCAGCGCAGCGCCGTCGGCTCGGGGGTGATCTCGAGCGAGGCCTCGATCAGGCGCTGGTCGTAGCTGTCCCGGGGCCGGAACATGATCCGGTGCTCGCCGAAGGCGACCGGACGCCGGTACCGGTAGACCGTGCGGTGGCGGACGGACAGGATCGGCAAACTGGAGGCTCCTCGCGCCGATACGTCAACGGTCGATGCAAGGGCCGGGCCCGTCGCCGCCTCAGGTGACCGGCGGCGCCGGATCCGTGGTCGCCCGCTCGGCCTCCACCAGCACGTCGAAGGGGCGCCAGGGCTTGGCGATGAACACCGCCTCGCTCGGCAGGTCCGGCCGCCGGCCGCCCTGGCCGGTTGTGACCACCAGGCGGGCCCGGGGCCACAGGGTCGCCACCGCGCGGGCGAGCTGCAGCCCGGTCATGGCGCCCGCGAGCTGGATGTCGGCGAAGACCAGGGCCACGTCGCCGCCGAGGTGGCGGCCGGCCACAAGGCCGGGTTCGACGCCGCGGTGATCCCGTCGGTGGCCTATACCGACCCCGAGATCGCCTGGGCCGGCCTCACCGAGACCGCCGCCAAGGCCGCCGGCCGGGCAGTCGAGGTGGCGCGCTTCCCCTGGGCCGCCTCGGGCCGGGCCATCGCCAACGGCGCCGATTACGGCCTGACCAAGCTGCTGTTCGACCCGGAGACCAAGCGGATCGTCGGCGGCGCCATCGTGGGCCCGAGCGCGGGCGACATGCTGGGCGAGATCGTGCTCGCCATCGAGATGGGCGCCGACGCCACCGACATCGGCCGCACGATCCACCCGCACCCGACGCTCGGCGAGACCATCGGGCTCGCGGCCGAGGCGGCGCTCGGCCTCTGCACCGACC
>NZ_VRVD01000463.1:0-3782 GCF_008040015.1 Methylobacterium sp. WL18
GCCGCCGCTCCGACACCCCTGGCCGCCCGGGCGGCGCGGGTCCTTGCCAGGATGTCCTCCGCCCTGGCCCAGGCCCGCGCCTCGGTCTCGGCCAGGATCGGCCGGACCGACAGGCTGAAGCGCGGGTTGCGCCCATGCGGCGCGGCGGCCTCCCGGACCCGCCCGATCAGCTCCCGGACCTGGGCCTGGGTCTCGCCCCACAGGGCGTAGGTGTCGGCGTGGCGGCCCGCCACCGCCAGGGCCGCCGGCGAGGCGCCGCCGAAATAAACCGGGATGGCGTCGACCGGCTTCACCTCGGAGAAGCCCCGCTCAACCCGGTAGAACGCCCCCGCGTAGTCGAACGGCGCCGCGGCGGTCCAGCTCTGGCGGGCGATGTCCAGGAACTCCTGGGTGCGGGCGTAGCGCTCGTCCTTGGTGAGGTGGTCGCCGTCCTGGGCCAGCTCCCGGTCGTCGCCGCCGCTGATCACGTGGATCGCGACCCGGCCGCCGGTGAGCTGGTCGAGGGTCGCGAATTGCCGGGCCGCCACGGTCGGCGCCGTGAAGCCGGTCCGGTGGGCGATCATCAGCCCAAGCCGCTCGGTGACTGTGGCGACCTGTCCGGCGAGCAGCAGGGCGTCCGGCGCCGTGGCGTGGAACGCCACCAGCACCCGGTCGAACCCGCCCCATTCATGCGCCTGGGCCAGCAGCTTCAGGTAGTCCCGGTCGATCGCCGGCCCTTGCGCCGGGTGGATCTCGGAGGTGTGGCGGGGGGCGACGAAGCCGATGAACTCGACGGCCTCCGGGGGGATCAGGCTCATGATAAATCTCCTTGTCGGGGCGGTCAGATGCCGAGGACGGCCTTGCCGGCGGCGATGCGCACCGCGTCGGCCAGCGGATGCGCGCGCACGGGACGGCGCGCTGGTGCCGCTCCAGCGGGTGCGCCCGCGTCCGGGTCGCGTTTCCGCAGTTGACTCCGACGCGCTGGACCACCGCGATCGCGTTCTCGGTGATGGCGGGCTTCACGAATCCGGTCATGACAAAGCGAGACGTACGCGGCGGTGGGATCCGACTGCAGGATCGCGATGGTCCGCTCGGAACTCCGCAGCGTCAACGAAACCGTTTTTCGAATATCGCGCCGCCGCAGGACGAGACTTCGCCTTGACCGGGGGATGACGAGAAGAAGCTGACCGTCGGCTCACGGATCAGAGGCGATCTTTGTTTTCGAGCGAGGGGCCATTCCGCGATGGATCGCGAGGGTACGGCACACCGCCCTGGGTTTCGCCCCGTATTCCGGAACACGCAAAAAGACCGGCCGGACCTTTCGGGGTCCGGCCGGTCTTCGTTTGGGAGCATCCCCGTCGCGGTCCCGCTCAGTGCCGCGGCAGGCTGTGCAGCGCCTTCAGGAACACGTCGACGTCGGACTTGGTGTTGTAGAAGGCCAGGGAGGCCCGCACCGACTGGTCGACCCCGAACCGGCGCAGGGCCGGCAAGGCGCAGTGATGGCCCGAGCGCACCGCGATGCCGTGCGCGTCGAGATGGTGGGCCACCGCCTCGTTCTCCTGCCCCTCGATCACGAAGGACATCACGCTCGCCTTCTCGCGGGCCGTGCCGATCAGGCGCAGGCCCTTCACCTCGGCGAGACCGCCCTGCGCGTATTCCAGCAGGTCGTGCTCGTAGGCGGCGATCGCCGGCAGGCCGATGCGCTCCAGATAGTCGAGCGCCGCACCGAGGCCGACCGCACCCGCGATGTCCGGCGTGCCCGCCTCGAACTTCTCCGGGGCGCCCTTGTAGACGGTCCGGGTGAAGGTGACGTCCTCGATCATGTGGCCGCCGCCCTGCCAGGGCGGCATCGCGGCGAGCAGGTGCGTCTTGCCGTAGAGCGCGCCCACCCCGGTCGGCCCGAACACCTTGTGGCCGGAGAAGACCAGGAAGTCGGCGTCGAGCGACTGCACGTCGAGCGGCATGTGCGGCGAGGATTGCGCCGCATCGACCAGCACCGGCACCCCGTAGGCGTGGGCCAGCGCGATGATCTCCCGCAGCGGGTTCACGGTGCCCAGCGCGTTGGCCACATGGGTCACCGAGACGATCTTCGTGCGGCCCGAGAGCAGGGCCGCGTATTGCTCGAAGATGATCTCGCCCCGGTCGTTGACCGGGATCACCCGCAGCGTCGCCCCGGTCGCCTGGGACAGGAGCTGCCACGGCACGATGTTGGCGTGGTGCTCGATCGTCGAGACGATGATCTCGTCGCCCGGGCCGATATTGGCCCGCCCGAAGGAATCGGCGACGAGGTTGATCGCCTCCGTGGTGCCGCGCAGGAAGACGATGTCGTCCTTCGATGGGGCGTTGAGGAAGCGGCGCACCGCCTCGCGGCCGCCCTCGAACAGGTCCGTGGAGCGCGCCGCCAGGGTGTGGGCGGCCCGGTGGATGTTCGAGTTGTGCCGCCCGTAGAATTCCGAGGTCGCGTCGATCACGGCCTGCGGCTTGTGGGTGGTGGCGGCGTTGTCGAGCCAGACCAGCGGGTGGCCGTTGACGCTCTGGTGCAGGGCCGGGAAGTCCCGGCGGACATGCTCCACGTCGAACGGTGCCGCCGCCGGGCTCGATCCCTGCGCCGTCAGCCGCGGCGCCGGACCCGGATAGCGGGCGGGCTCGACCCGGGGGCTCGCCGGCGCCTTGCGGGCCGGGCCGGGACCGGCGTTCAGGAAGTAGTAGTCGGACACCGGAGCCTCGGGCGCCCGGGACAGGTGCCCGGT
Source organism: Methylobacterium sp. WL18 (assembly GCF_008040015.1). Classification (NCBI taxonomy): domain Bacteria; kingdom Pseudomonadati; phylum Pseudomonadota; class Alphaproteobacteria; order Hyphomicrobiales; family Methylobacteriaceae; genus Methylobacterium; species Methylobacterium sp. WL18. The sequence goes on from NZ_VRVD01000463.1 coordinate 2,730, forward strand.
CCGCGCGAAGCTTTCCTGAGCGACATCGACGCCCGGCCGGGACGGGTCGGCCGGCACCAGCTGCGGCGCGACCGCGTGCGCGAAGGCATTGGCGCGGGGATGATCCCCTGCCACCTGACGGTGCAGGTCGGCACCGCCCGGGAACGCAAGCGGCGCGCTCGGGAGCCCGAAATCCGGCAGGACCGGACGCGGGCTCGCCGGATGGACCGGCGGGATCGCGGCGGTGTCGAAGAAGGCCGGGCTCGCGGGGGCGAGGTTCGGCAAGGTCGGGCCGCTGAGGCCCGGCACACCGAGGGCGGGCCCGCCGAACGAGCGGGCCGCCAGCGCCGAGGCATCCGGTTGCAGACCGGAGGGTTGCCCCCCGGTCGGCACCGAGGGGATTCCCGTGGCCGCGCTCGGCACCGGGGCGCCGCCCGGTCCCTGAGGCAGCCCTTCGAGGGCCTGCGGGACCTGGGGTCCCGCGGGCAGCGTCGGGGCGAGGGGCTGGCTCGCGGCCTGCCCCTGCTGGTAGATCTCACGGGCGAGGCGCCCGATCAGATCGCTGTGGGCGAGCTCGGCCGGGCTCGCCTCCGGTCGACCGAAGGCCAGTCCCTCAGGCATAGTCATGGTAGTTGCCGAGGAGGACGTTATCGAGGCGGGCGATCGCGTCCTCGACCAGCACGGCGGCCGAGAAGTAGCGGGTCACCAGGTGCGAGGCGATCGAGTGGTCGTTGGTGCCCATGTAGCGCACCGACAGGCCGGGCTCGATCTCGCCGGTCACGCCCGACTTCTGCAGGCCGACCACGCCCTGCTCGCCCTCGCCGACGCGCAGCAGCAGGATCGAGGTGGTCTCGGCGCCGGTGACCGGATCGATGTCGATCGGCAGCTTGTCGCTCGGCACCAGCGGGACGCCGCGCCAGGTGATGAACGGCGCGCCGAACAGGTGGACGACGACCGGCGGCACGCCGCGGCGGGTGGCCTCCCGGCCGAAGGCCGCGATGGCGCGCGGATGCGCGACGAAGAAGGCCGGCTTCTTCCAGACCAGGGTCAGCAGCTCGTCGAGATCGTCCGGGG
>NZ_VRVD01000464.1:0-3780 GCF_008040015.1 Methylobacterium sp. WL18
GGACGCCGGGGCCGTGAGGCCGGGCGCCAGCGGTCGGCGGCTAGCCGATCCGCGCGCGGGCTCGGACGATCCCTGCGGGGCGGACGGCATAGACGATGCTCATGCGGTCTCCTCCCTCATGCAAGCGCGACAGTGCCGAGGCTAGGGGAACCGGAAACGATTCGCAACGGCGGAAGACGGCTCGTTGAGATGACGGTTGAAGCGCAAGCGGAACGGCTAGTGAGGGTGGGAAACAGAAGTTGGCCTGATGCCCGGGAGGGGACGTGCCGCATCCGACTCAACGTGGCCGCCTGAATGACTATCGGCGCTTCCAATAAACGGCCATTTGTTGATCGGCCGCACCCTGGCGATCGGGCTGATAAGTGATCGCGCCAAAGGGAGCCCTTTCGCGCGCGCCCCTGCTTGGAGTGCCTTTTATGCCACGTGCTTCTTGATCCACTGTATAGTTGAGATGCCAACCGCATAGCTGAGTGCGAAGTCGGCCTGTGTTTCCCCGTCCGTCCGGCGCTGACACACCTCCTGCTGCTGCGCTACGGTGAGGCAAGCGGGACGCCCCATAGGCGCCCCGCGTGCCTTGGCACGACTGCGCCTTTCAGCTGTGCGGGTACGGATCAAATCGCGCTCCACGTCCGCTAGGCCGCCGAGGACGACGAGCATCAGGCGACCGGTCGAGTTGGCGGTGTCGGCCCAAGGCTCGGCCAGCGAGCGGAAACGGCCCTCGCGTCTACGATGCGTTTGACGATGGCGAACAGGTCGAAGGTCGAGCGGGCAAGGCGGTCAATCCGCATCACCACTACCTCGTCACCCGGCCCTACCGCCTCAAGAAGCCGTTGCAGCCCACGCCGTTCGGCGTTCGCACCGCTTACCTTCTCCCGATAGATCATCGCACAACCGACATCGCCGAGCTGAGCGAGCTTTGCCTCAAGGGTCTGCCCTACGGCGGAGACGCGGGCATAGCCGAGAGGGCGGATTTGCGAAGTACACTCGGTCATATCTTCCAGCAAATATGATCCATCGCAGCAGCACGAGTAACAGCCTTTGCCGAAAGGTTTGATTGGTGACAAGCCGCTTGAGGATTGCTATATTTCCCAATAATCACAGGCTAAGTGAGCTTTTTGCTGGAGCAATAGATATGACGTCCACGAATGAGTTTCCTAACAATGGAGGCTATTTTGGATATAAGTCTACAACCATCAATCCCGAAACTATCGAGAATTCTATAAGTAATTACGACGATTGTTTCAAGAATAAATCAGTCAAACCAATCGACGATCAGAGGCATTATAGCTTTGATGTATTTGATACGGCGGTGTGCCGCCTCGTTCACTCCCCTGAGCACATCCATCTTGTCGTAGGGCGAAAGCTTCGAAATCGGGGGCACACCAACTACAGTGATGCGGAATGGATGTATATTCGCGCTCAATCAGAATTTAGAAGTCGGTCTAAATTCGATCATAATGAAGTTACGATTTCAGACATTTATGGAGTTATGTCTACTTTGATCGGTTGGAGCGCGGAAAGGGCTCGCATTGCGATAGATCTTGAGCTTGAAGAAGAACTCAGACTTGTAAAACCGATTATTGGCATCAAACTCCTCATAGAAACACATATTAAACAATCTAAGAATGTATTTTTACTTCTGATACATATTTTCAATCTGATTTTGTCTCATCATTGCTTTCGAAGGCGGGATACAGACCTCCACTTAATGTGATATGTTCTTCTGAGGAAAAAAAGAGTAAAATACATGCAACTATTTATGATTACATCTCTCGAAAGAAAGGCATCGAGAACTCATCATTCTATCACCTCGGTGACAATCTTTTTAGCGACGTGCAAAATGCTCGCTCTAAAGGATGGAACGCCCAGGCATTCACGGACTCACATTGGACCACGCGTGAGAGAGTGCTAGCCGCGTCAGGCGACGGAGGGTTTCTGTCTTCTGCAATAGCGGGCTCCGCGCGATCGGCTCGTCTGGGTCAGATAAGGCCGTTTAAAGAAGGTATCGTAACCGCCGCCGCCAGCGTCGTCGGGCCAATGTTTACCGCATACACGCTTTGGGTGCTGCTAGATGTCCTAAATCGTGGTGGTCGCGTGATTTATTTTCTTGCGCGCGACGGTCAAGTGCTGGCTAAAATTTGCCAACGTCTTGCCCGATGGCTAAATATCGACGTAGACATCTGCTATATTTATGCCTCACGACAGGCGTTTTTATTGCCAGCTCTTCATAATGAAGGCGATAATATTATCAATGAAGCTTTGAAATTGTCATATTACGACCAGATTGATTTGGAGGAAGCGCTTACATCACTGAATTACTCATCAGAAGAGCTAGTATACATTGCAAAGCTTTTGCCCTACAATTTGCGAAGGATTTCATCCTCGCTGTCCCATAATGAAATGAGCGCTCTAAAAGCGGCATTATCTCGCAAAGATCTTTTGAAATCGCTTCGCGCGCGAGTGCATGAGGCTTATTTTGCAACACTTGCCTATCTAGATTCCAAAGGAATGCTTTCTTCTTCTGAGGCTTGCATTGTCGATCTTGGCTGGCGAGGCAGCACGCAATTGCGGTTGCAAAAGATACTGGGAAATAATGTCAAGTTGCGCGGCTATTATATGGGCATATCAAATTCCGTTCTCAGTGCAGAGGATTGCATTTGTCGCTGGACGACCAAAGTATCTCTAAAGACTGGATTGCTGGAGGTAATGGCGTCCTCCGATCATACGACCGTCAAAGGTTTTACCTTTTCGTTGGATGGTCAGCCGGACTGCTCCCCACCAATCGTTGAAGACAAAACTTTAGTGCAATGGGGTTCTCGTCAGCAGCAAGAGGTCGCACTAAGATTTTGTGATTACCTACTTGAAGCTGTCGAGGTGGATACCTTCACGGCTCAGGAATTTTATCAAGCGCTTAAGGATGCTGGATTGGATGCCTACCATCACTTCCGCTTATCGCCGACATGGGTGGAAGCCGAGGCGTACGGAAGCATGCCGCATCAAATCGATGTCAATCACGCTAAATTCCAGGAATTGGCCCCATCAGTACATAATGTAGATATCCTGCGAAAGATCCTGTGCAGAAAATCGCAAGGATTCAATACGAGCTGGTATATGGGTTCGATTGCGAGATCTTCTAATAAATCTAATTTGGCTAAATCTATCCACCTACCTGCAGGACGATATATCGAATTTAAAGCCAGATTTATCACAAGAAAGAGACGTAAAGATCTTGATAAATTTGCGCGCCACCTCTTAAAGTCGTAAATCTGTCCGTTTCTGATCGGGTTATGGCGCCAATATTGTTTGAGCAAGCCGACTCATCCGCAGGGTCGTTTGCGGTGGTGTAGCTGTTTAACACTCCGGTCGTAGGTCCTCGACCACCACGCGACCCAGAAGGGGACTTTTCCGGGTTCCGAGAAGGGTCGAAAGCAGCCCCTCCAAAAGGCACCGCTATCGTGATCCGCGCCCGCGTGCCGGCGACGGGTGCCCCGCTGTCGGGCGGCATCGTCGCGCGTGAGCCCGGACCCGGCCCTCCCATCCCCTCATCCCGCCCGCCACCGGGACAAAGCGCTAGTCCGGCTCGCCCTCCGGATCGGCCTCCGCCTCCTCCTCCGGGATCGGCGCGGCGCCCCAGGCGGTGAGCGCCGCGTTGAGGTCGTCGAGGACGAAGTGCCGGGCGCTGTCGCGGTCGTAGCCCTCGCCCAGCAGGTCGTCGTAATCGGTGAAGACGTGGCGGGCATAGGCCACAAGGGCGAGGCGCGCGGCGGTCCCGGGGGCGGC
>NZ_VRVD01000465.1:0-3776 GCF_008040015.1 Methylobacterium sp. WL18
GCGCGCCGGCGCCCGCGACGACGGGCTGGAAATGAACCGCGCGGCCCAGCACCGCGACGTTGCCCGCAGCGGCGCGAAGGACCTTCGCGACGTCCGCGTGCGTGGGCCCGTCTGCGCGCGTGGGTCCTTCCACGCGCGTGGGTCCTTCCGCGTGCGTGGGTCTGTCCGCCCGCGTGAGGCCGTCTGCGCGCGTGGGGCCGTCCGTGGGCGCAGGTTCGTTCCTGCGCGCGGGCTCGTCCGCATGCGTGGCCTCATCCGTACTTGTGGGTCCGTCCGCGCGCGTGGCCTCGTTCGTGTGGGGTGGGTCCGCATCCACGCTCCCGGCCAGGGCCGATGCGGATCCCGATGACGGTTCGCGAACCGGCGCTCCCGTGGAACCGAGTGCGGACGCCGACAGGCTTCCGGTTCCGGGAACGGTCGGTGCCGCAGCAGGCCGATCCCGGGTGGCCGTCGCGGATTCGGAAGAAGCCGCGGTGAGAGCGGGCGGTGCCGCAACGCGCAGGAGCTCTGCCACCAGGGCTGCGGCAGAGCCTGCCGGCATTCCGGGTGCGGCCGGGGCCGCGACGGTTGCCTCCGGAACAGCATCGCCCTCGGCGTCGTCGGGCTTGGCCTTCGCGGCGTCGTCCTTGGCCGGGGACGCCGGACCGGTCCCCGAGAGCTCGCGCAGGACAGTCCCGAAGGCGCTCTCGCGTCCCGTCCCCTGCTGCGGCGCATCGCCGTTCGCATTGGCCGGCACGATCTCGCGATCCGGCTTCGGGGTGGGATTCGGAACCGCGGCGGAGATCGGATTCACGGGTTTGACTTCCGAAGGAGTTGATCGATCCGGCCAATCATGGCCTCGGCTTTGGGGATCAGGCTGCCGGGTTCGTCGGCTGCCGCCTGGACCTGCGCACGCTTCGACGATTCGGCATCCGGCGGGGTGGCGGACCGGGCCAGCCCCCGTCCGATCTGGTCGGCCATCGACAGGGCGGCGTCGAGGAGTTGGACGTCGCGCGCCGGCAGCCTCGCCCGGTCCACCGCTTTGAGCTTCTGCAGGGCCGTCTGGAACGTCGCCAGGGTCACGATCTCGGCGGCGGCGCGGTAGAGCTGGGCCTGCGTCGCCTCCAGGCTGTCCGGGGCGCAGAACAGCAGCGCCTTGTCGGACGCCATGAGGGCCGTGCCGGTCTTGCCCTCCTGGACCGCCGTCCGGGCGATCAGCAGGTAGAGGTCCCGCCGGCTCTCGGGCGCGAGTTCGTTCATGATCCGGGTGAAGGCCGCGAAGCGGGCCTCGTCCTGGCCGAAATTCAGCTGCGTCAGCTGAAAGGCGAAGCGTTGCCGGAAGTTGCCCGCGTAGATCGAGTGCTGGAAGCGGCGCAGGTACTGGATGGCCAGCACTTCGAACTTCTTCAGGTCGCCGCCCTGCCCGAGCGCGAAGATCTCGCGGCGCAGCGCGCCTTCCTCGACGAGGGTCCCCGGCAACAGCAGGCGGACGCGATCGAGGAGGTCGATCGCGCGGACCGGGTTCTCGTTCACCGTGAGGGCGGCCTGCGTGAGGGCGATCGCCCCGGCGAGCGTCGGCGGCAGGGTCGCCGTGTCGATGTCCTTGAGCAGGCGGCTCGCCTCGGCCTCCTGGCCGTCGATATAGGCCAGCGCACCGCGCGCGAGATTCGTCTCGGGCGTGTCTGGGCTGTCCTTCTTGGTCAGGCGCCGCAGGATCGCCGGGCCGCCGCCGCTCAGGGCGAAGACGATGGCCGCCTGCACGTTATGCCGATCGGCCCAGACCTCCGGCGGGGCCATGAGGAGGTCGCCCTCGATCCGGGCCATGAGCACCGGCTGGCTCTCGTGCGCCGCCAGGGACCCGACGGCGATCCGATCCTGCAGCAATTGCAGCGTGCGCACCCACTCGACCGGGCCGGCCTTCCGGGCCTGCGGGTCTGCGGCCGGTGCCGGCCGGGACACATCGGACGCCGGAGGTTGCGCCGTCTCGGTCGCCGGCGGCTCCGGATCTGCGCAGACCGGATACGGGCACAGGGTGAGAAGGGCGCCGAGGGCGCTTCGCGCGATCCGCCTCATCCCGACGCGCCCTGCAGGAGGATCTCGATCCGGCGGTTCTCCGGCGCCTTCGGGTCCGCAATGTTCCGCGGCATCCGGTCGGCGGCGCCCTCGATCCGGGTGATCCGTGCCTCGTCGATCCCCGCCCGCGTCAGCATGTACGACGCGATATGGGCGCGGGCGGTCGACAGCCGCCAATTGTCGTAGACCTCCGAGCGGAACGGGCGGCTGTCGGTATGGCCGCGGACGACGATCTTGCCCGGCCGTCCGGCCAGCACCTTCGCGAGGCGCTCCATGGCCCTGACCATCTCGGGCCGAGGCTCGGCCGAGCCCACGCCGAACATGCTGAATTTCAGATCGTCCGTCACGTTGATCAGGAGGCCCTCCGGTGTCCCCTGAACCTCGACATGCGGCCCGGCTGCCCCCGAGGCGGATGGCGGGAAGATCCTGGCGATCTCCGCTTTCAGCGCAGCCTGATCGGCCTGGGCGGCGGTCTGCGGTGCGGCGGCGGCCGCTGCCTGCGCCGCGACGGGCGGCTGACCTTGTGGGACCTGGGCCCCGTCCGGCCCGTTCACGGGCGTCTTGGCATCCTTCGAGTCCTTGGCGTCCTTCGAGTCTTTGAGGTCCTTCGAGTCCTTGGCGACCTTCGCGTCCTTGGGGTTCTCCTTGCCCTCGGCGCTCTCCGGAACGGTCGCGGAGGTGCGTCCGGCGCTGCGGGCGTCGGCCTGGGCCCGGGCCGCCGGGGGGGTAATCCCGGTGGACGCGGACCGGTCCGTCTTCGCGGGCGCGACCGTGACCACCTGCCAGTACAGCGGATCGAACGGGTCGCGCGCGATGTCGCCGCCCCGCCGTCCCGCTTCGCCGACATCGCCGATCGTCGCGCTCTGAGGCTTGTCCGGGTCGGGTTCGGTGGCCAGGTTCGCCAGCACCGCGTAGGGGTCCTGGAACAGCTCCCGTTCCCGCGCCACCGAGCCCGGCGGCAGGGCGCCGGACTTCTCAGGCTGATTCGCGCCGGATTCCGGCAGGTTCGCCTTGTCGCCCGGCCGCGGATCGGACGCGTTGGGCTGGGGATCGCTCAACCCTTTCTTGGACGGCAGGGCCTCGGACAGGCTGATCGGGTTGAAGTAGTTGGCGATGCTGGTCTTCGTCTCCTCGTTCGTGGCCTTGGTCAGCCACAGGACGAGGAACAGCGCCATCATGGCGGTCATGAAGTCGGCGAGCGCGATCTTCCAGACGCCGCCGTGATGCTCCCCGTCCTCGTCTCCGCCCCGGCGGACGATGATGATCTCGGTCTGCTCGTCGGCCATGCTCAGCGATCCTCGACCAGGGCGGCGACGCGCGCGCCCCACGCCTGAAGCTGCGTCTCGACCACCGTGCCGTTCATCCGCACGCGCAGGTCGGGGCTGCCGTCGCAGGCGGCGACGAGCCGGCCGGGCGGCAGGTCCAGGCGCTTTGCGAGCGCGTCCACGAGATCCGCGGGGCCAGTCACCGCGAGCGTTCCCGAGCGGTCGTCCGCCAGCACGGACGCAACGGTCGCGTGCAGGTCGCGGATCGCTTCGCGCCGCAGGCCCTCGGCCAGGAAGGGCTGCAGGACCCGCGTCAGGCTCCGCGCCAGGTCGGCCTCCAGCGTCCGGATCTGCTCGGCGAAGCGGCTCGCCAGGACGGCCGATTCCGCGTCCACCCAGCGTTGCCGGGCCTCTGCGAGGGCGGCCGCGCCGGCTTCCCGCTCGGCCGCAACGGCAGCC
>NZ_VRVD01000466.1:0-3756 GCF_008040015.1 Methylobacterium sp. WL18
GCCCGCATCAGGGCGAGCGCCAGCTGCGAGGCGAGCAGCTCGTCGTAGGACAGGCGCCGCCGGGCCGGGGTTGCCGGCGGCGGCTGGAGCGGATCCTCGGCCTTCGGGAGGGGCTCCTCGGGGCGGTGCTCGACGCGCAGCGCATCCGCGAAGGCCGGCAGGCGGTTCTTCTCCAGCCAGGCCGGATCCTGCCATTCGGGCAGGGTCGGCAGCCGGTCGAGGGCCGCCACCGCGAGCTTGTTGATCGCCCGGGAGGTCAGCCCCTCGGTGGCGCCGTAGATCGGCTCGACGGCGGGCAGCTCGGCGAGGCCGGCCTCGTCCACGATCCGGGATGGGTGGACCATCTGGCGGGTGCCGTCCCACAGGTCGATCCGGCCGGTGATGTAGCGATGGGCGCCCAGCGGCAGCATCTTCTCCACCCGGGCGCGGGGCATGCCGAAGAACACCAGGGAGATGTCGCCGGTGGAATCCTCCACCAGCACCCGGTGCGGGCGCTTGCCCGACCCGATCTGGGCCGGACGGTGGGCCACCACGGTGACCCCGACGGTCACCGGCTCGCCCACGGGCGCTTCGCTGACCGAGCCCATCAGCCGGCGCGGGACGCCGCCCTGGGGCAGGTGGAACAGCAGGTCCACGATCCGGGCCTCCCGCTCGGGCGTGCCGAGCAGTTTTTCGATGAGCGGGGCCATCTTGGGGCCGACGCCCGGCAGGGCGCGGGCCGGGGCGAACAGGGGATCGAGGATGCTCGGACGCAGCAGCGGCGCGCGGACGGCCTCGCCCTCCGGCGCCTCGGCGTCCGGGTCGTTCACCGCCGCGTCCCGGAGGGCGGCGTCCTGAGTCGCGCGTGCATCTGTCATGGTGGCTCGGCGGACATCCTGCCGGAGCCGCCTTATCATCCCGTGCATCCCGGCGCGCCAGTGCGGCGCAAGGGACACGGGCCCAGGGGACGGAGGCGACCGAGCGCATGGCCAAGGATTGCGCCACCGATTTTCTGCCGGGCTTCGACCGGCACCGAATCGAGACCGAACCCGGCGTGACGATCCACGCCCGCTCCGGGGGCTCCGGGCCGCCGGTCCTGCTGCTGCACGGCCACCCGCAGACCCTGTCGACCTGGCTCCACGTCGCCCCGCGCCTGGCCGAGCGCCGCACCATCGTGGCCATGGACCTGCGCGGCTACGGCGATTCGGACAAGCCCCCGGGCGGCGAACGCCACGCGGCCTACGCCAAGCGCGCCATGGCGGCGGACGCGGTGGCGGTGATGCGCGCGCTCGGCCACGACCAGTTCGCCCTCGTGGGCCACGATCGCGGCGGCCGCGTCGCCCACCGCCTGGCCCTGGACCATCCGGAGCGGGTCGAACGCCTGGCCCTGTTCGACATCGCCCCCACGGCGACGATGTACGCCCGCACCGACAAGGCCTTCGCCACCCGGTACTTCTGGTGGTTCTTCTTCATCCAGCCGCATCCGCTGCCCGAAACGCTGATCGGTGCGGACCCGGAATACTTCCTGCGCCACCACATCGAGGGCCAGTCCAAGACTCCGGGCTCGACCCCGCCGGACCTCGTTTCGGAATACCTGCGCTGCTACAGTGATCCGGCCTGCCGCCACGCGATCTGCGAGGATTACCGGGCGGCGGCGGGCATCGACCTGGAGCACGACGCGGCCGATGCGGACGCCCGGATCACGGCGCCGCTGCTGGCGCTCTGGGGGGCGCAGGGCACGGTCGGCCAGACCTACGACGTGCTGGAGACCTGGCGCGAGAAGGCCACGAACGTCTCGGGCCGGGCGCTCGATTGCGGGCACACGCTGCAGGAAGAGAGGCCGGAGGAAGTTTTTCGCGAACTCTCGGCGTTCCTCGGGTGAACCGGCGCGTTCGGACGATGCAAAAGGGCGGCGCTCAAGCCACCGGCACGCTCTGCACGCTCAGCTCGTAGCCGAGCGCCCGGTAGGCCGCATCGAACTGTGCCGTCCGGGTCTGATGATCGAGCCTGAACAGCCGGTCGACGCTCTCCCGGTTCCAGCCGAGCTGGCGCTGCAGCTCGGCGCGCGTGATGCCTTTGCTCCGCAGCATCCGGTAGAGCATCACCTTGAGGTCGGTCTGCAACGGCAGCTTCACCCAAGTCCTGATGACGCGTCCGTCCCGAGCGTCGGGGGCCTCGACCGGCGCCGGTGCGGGTATGTCCTCGTTGCGGGCGATGCGCGCCGCCAGGGCTTCCTCCAGGGCCCCCAAGCCGTGCACGGGAAGGGCGGCCGGATCCTCGACATACGTCGTGATCTCGGGAAAGGCCGCACAGGTCGTGAGGTACGTCCCGTTGTCGTCGGCTTCGAGATCGAAGATGTAGCCAGTCACTTGAGGTCCAACGGCTTCAGGATGCGGTTGACGAGACTCGTACCGAGTTCCTTCCGGCCGCCATGCATCGGGATCTGCGACACCCGATCGCCGCGCCGGACCGTGAGATGGCCCGAGCCACCCTTGTGGTTCTCGAACGTGCAGCCCTTCGCGGCGAGGAGCCCTACGGCCTACACAGGTTTCGACCGTAGCCGTGATCATGCCGTGAGCGCAGAAGGCGCGGGTCCCCTCTCCCGTGCGGGAGAGGGACAGGGTGAGGGATGCGCGCTTTCCGGAAAACCCTGGTCCCTCACCCCAGCCCTCTCCCGCACGGGAGAGGGGGCGCGTCGCGGTCTGAACCAACGCCTGCGCCTCAAACCTATGTAACCCGCAGGCAAGGAGCCTGCGGAGTTCGCTCGCATTCATGCAGATATCGGTCGTTCCACAGATGCGTGGAAGTCCACAGAACTGTGGATTTTCGATCTCCTATCAATGTTGGTCCGCGTGCGGCCGCGTCCTACCTCGCGAGCGGGGTCTCCACCGGGCAGGCCAATCGCTCGGTGGCCTGCGGCGCCGTGGCGGCGGCGATCAGGATTGGCAGGATGACCGGAAGACTCAGATAAGACCCGTCCCATAAGGACGACTCGGCCGAGATGGCCGAACCGACCGGGATCACGGGCGCGGGCGGTTGGAAAGATAACGTCGGGCAGCATGTCAGAAGTGGCCAACACACCTTTCGACGTCGCCGTGGTGGGCGCGGGAGCCGCGGGGCTGTCCGCCGCCTTGGCGAGCGCCCAGGCCGGCATCCGGACCGCCCTGGTCGGCCGTCACGCCCCCGTGGCGGACGGGCGCACGGTCGCGCTGCTGGACGGCTCGGTGCGCTTCCTGGAGGCTCTGGGCGCCTGGGAGGCGGTGGCACCGCAGGCCAGTCCGCTGTGCACCCTGCAGATCATCGACGACACCGGCAGCCTGTTCCGGCCGCCGCCGGTGCGCTTCCAGGCCGCCGAGATCGGGCTGGACGCCTTCGGCTGGAACGTCGAGAGCGCCCGCCTGGTCGAGAGCCTGCGCATCCGGGCCCGCGCCCAAGCGAATCTCACCCTGGTCGAGGCGGATGCGGCCGGCGCCGTCCCCGGCGAGGCGGTCTCGCGCCTGACGCTCGCGGATGGCGGTACGGTCGCGGCGCGGCTGGTGGTGGGTGCCGACGGGGGCCGCTCCCCGCTCCGGGCCGCCAGCGGCGTGCGCGTGCGCGACTGGACCTACCCGCAGAGCGCCATCACCACGATCCTGGCGCATGAGCGCCCGCACCGGGACGTCTCCACCGAGTTCCACACCCGCTCCGGCCCGTTCACCCTGGTACCGCTGCCGGGCGGCCACCGGTCGAGCCTTGTCTGGGTCACCGGGGAGGGCGCCGCGCGGCGCCCTCCCCGGT
>NZ_VRVD01000467.1:0-3748 GCF_008040015.1 Methylobacterium sp. WL18
TGCCCAGGCGGCGGCCGTGCCGTGGACGGCGCTCGAGGTCGGCGATTTGCTTGGGGAGGGGGCCTCGGGCCGGGTCCACCGGGCCGTCTGGCGTGGGCCGTCCGGCCCGCAGGAGGTGGCGCTGAAGCTGTTCAAGGGCGCGATGACCAGCGACGGCCTGCCGGAGCGCGAGATGGAAGCCTGCCTCGCCGCCGGAACTCATCCGGCACTTACGGGTGCCCTCGGTCGGCTCGTCGACCATCCCGAAGGCGCACAGGGCTTGCTGCTCCGGCTCTTGCCATCGCAGTGGCGCGTTCTCGCCGGGCCGCCAAGCCTCGCGAGTTGTAGCCGCGACTGCTACGACCCTGCTCTGACGCTCGCCACCGGGCATGCCCTGCGCATCGCCGGCGCGGTGGCCGACGCCGTGGCCCACCTGCACGGGCGCAACCTGCTTCACGGCGACGTCTATGCTCACAACACGCTGTGGGATGCCGCGACCGGCGGCGCCGTGCTCAGCGATTTCGGCGCCGCCTCGGCGCTGCCTGCCGGCGAAGACGGTGCCGCGTTGAAGCGGATCGAGGTGCGGGCAGTGGGGATCCTGATGAGCGAATTGCTGGACCGCAGCAACGCGGTACCGAACAGGCTGCAGGCGCTTGTAGAGGCCTGCCTGCAACCGAACCCGAAGAAGCGGCCCGATCTGGCGGACGCAATCTCCGCGATCAGGCGGATGTCAGAGTAACGTCACAGCACGATTTTCCGACGGACAGATTTTCTGTTGCGCGCGGCGTTTCTGCGAGGCAATCTCGATCATTCGCAAAGGTGACGACGGCGCCCTTTATGAACAGTCGCGGCCTCGAGTCTTTAGGAATCGTTCCAGAAACGCTTCTGATTCCGCTGGCCGCTAGGATGATCGCACAGGATCGCCATCCCGATCTTCAGTTCAGGGACAGCGAAGCCTCACGGATCGGGGCCGCGCTGGGTTTCGATCCCGCGCGCTTTGCCGGAGATACGGGCAGCATGCGCGGTTCGGTGATCCGCGCCCAATGGTTCGACCGGATCACCGAAACCTTCATCACGTCCCACCCATCGGGCTTGTGCGTCAGCATCGGTTCGGGGCTTGACGACCGTCCGGCGCGCATCCGGCTGCCCGCCACGCTTGACTGGATCGACGCGGACTTCGCAAACGTCGTCCGTCTCCGCGATACCCTGATCGCCCGCCGCGCAAATGTCCGGACCCTCACCGTCATGGAGACGGAGCCGCTTGCCTGGATGGACGGCATCAACTGGGTTCCCGAACGGCCAGTTCTGGTCCTGGCGGAAGGTGTCTCGATGTATCTCGCGCCGGCCTTGGGCGAAGATCTTGTACGCGGGCTCGTAGAGCGGGCGGGGCGCAACAGAGCCTCGATCGAGTTGGCCGCCGACTTCGCGTCCCCTGTCATGGTGCGGCATTCGCGGCGCAACCCGAGTATCGCCAAGACTCGCGCGTCGTTTCTATGGGCGGTGGCACGGCCGGAGGCGGTGGGGGAGATCGCGCCCGGCCTCGCTTTGGTCGAGGCGGACGACATCACGCGCCGCTGCGGCGCAGTGGCTTGGACCATGGCCACGGTGCACAGGCTTCTGACTGGCAGACCCGTCTATTTCTGCGGCCACTACCGCTACCGGCCCAGTTGATGCCCGTTCGCAGGGTCGTCGACCGACAGCACGGTGACGCGTATCCCGACCGAGCCGGACGACCGGCAGTGATCGATCGGGATATGCTGCGCCGTTCGCGATCAGGGACGACGATCACGCATCCGGGGCTGCGACGATCACCGATCCTTCAGCCCTGAGTTCACCGGATACGTACGAGCTATCCCACTGAGAGAACTGCCGGAAAACCCGGACATATCCCTTCGACGCGAGAAGCGTGTCGATCGCGACATCGTTCTTCGGATTGTTCTCGACGGATATGACATTGAATTTGCGGCTGAAGCTGTAAGCCGACAGGATGTCGAGTTCGCTCCCCTCGGTATCGATCGACAGGTAATCGACGCAAGGAGGCGCCGCGTAGGCGTCGAGCAGATCGTCCAGGGAAATGGTTTCGATCTCGAGGCGCTGCCCGCGACTGCGCGTTTCGGCGAAATGGTCGGACTCGGCGAAGCTGGCGATGCCGCTCAATTCGGGATCCGAGTCGTTGGTCGCGATGAAGGTGACCGTCTCGTGCGACCGAGACGAAACGCATCTGTGCTCGATCGCGGCGTCTCGCTCGGCCGCCAACGCGGCATGCCAGATGGGATTCGGCTCCGCGAGAATCCCCTTCCACCCCAGTGTTTTTTCGAGCAGCCACGTGTTGCTGTTCTTCCTGCCGTTCGTGGCTCCGAATTCTACAAAGTAGCCACCGATCTTCTCGCCCAACTCGAAGCAAACCCATAGATCCTGCAAAATCTGCGATTTCGACCGAGACCTCCGCGCCAGGCAATACGCAAGGAACGCCGCATCGCGATCTAATATGAACCGTCGCACCTCCTTTCTGTTGAGCCGGAGAGCGTTGAATAACATCTTCTGCAGGGAGACATTGTCGAACAGCTTGCCGGCCAAGCTAGACGCACCGGAAAGGAGATAGTCCTTGGAAGTCATCACCGTCCGGCTCAGATACATGAATTTGCGCAGCGAATTAAATGTTTTTACTATAATGTCAAGGACATGGCGCAGCGCATCTCATGCGGTCGCGACCGGTTCAGATCGGTCCCGAACCGCCGGATGATGCTGTAGGCCGAAAAAGCCGGGTCTGCTTCGGGGATTTGTCGCCGTGCCGGCATCCAGGAAAGACCTGGCTCTGCCCTTCGACACCGGGACACCGGGCGGCCCCCATTCGTCATCGTGGACCGAGGCGGCCCCCGGGAGGCGCTGCCGCATCGGCTTGAGACCGATGGGCCTCGCGAGCCTATCGCGACAGCGGTGGCCCCGGATCGATCGCCGGCAACTCGTTCGCCGGGAGGGCCGCGCCGACCTGCGCCTGCGCACTGCCAACCCCGCGCGCCCGGTTTGCCAGAGTGACGGTGAGGCGCTCGGCCGTATCGGGCTGCATCGCCGAGAGTACCTCGGCCATCTTGCGCGGGTTCATGGCCAACACGATCGGCACCAGCACGTCGTGGCCGAGGCGGTCGAACACCCGGGCAGCGTCCTTGGGCTTCATCGTCTCATACATCGTGACGATGTTCTTGAGCCCCTGCTTCTCGGCATCCTCGCGGGCCTTAGCCGCCGCGTCGACCTTCTCCTCCGCCTGCTTGAGGTCGCCCAGCCCGGTCTCGAGCTTGCGCTCGGCATCGTTGAGCATCTTCTCGCGCAGTTCCAGCTCGTCGTTCTTTTGGCGCAGCGCGTCACGCCGGGCTCCGAGCTTTTCCAGGAGCGCGCGTTCGGTCGGGGAACCGGATGCCGCCTTCGCAGGCTCGGGCGCGGGCATCTCCGGCGGCTTCTCGATGGGTGCCGCGGCCGCCTCCTCCTTGGCGCCGACCGAGCCGGTGGTAACCGGATCAGGCGGCTCGTAGCCGGTGCGTGCCCGGGCCACCGCCCGGCCATATTCGGGCAGGGTTCCGGCGCCGGGCAGGCCGACCTGCGCCAGGGTGAGCAGCTTGAGCAGCAGAAGGCCGGCGGCCGCGATCGCTACGGCATCGATCAGGCGCAGCCGCACCGGCCGCACGGGTTTCCGCCGCGAGCGACGCAGGGCCGTGGCGGCCGGGCGCGGCGCCTTCGGAATTGGCTTGGGTGCCGGCGGGATCTTTGGGGCCGG
>NZ_VRVD01000468.1:0-3732 GCF_008040015.1 Methylobacterium sp. WL18
ACTCGGCCCGGGCGCGTGGGCTGGCGGCCAGGTGCGCGGCCAGCACGCCCTCGCCGTCGGTGACCATCGACCGGAACTTCAGGCAGCCGAAGCTGCGCCCGTCCCGGCCGAGCCGTATGTGCCGGAAGATCGGCGCCTTGCGGTCGCCGCCCCAGACCAGCACGGCGATCAGCAGCATCAGTGGCAGCAGCAGGAACAGCGCCGTCGCCGCCACCCCGATGTCGAGCCCGCGCTTGGCCGCCCAGTCGAGCCGAAGCCCCCGCGCCACGAACGGCGTCTCCGGTAGCACAGCCTCTGCCACAGCCTCGGCCGCCTCGCTCACTTGACCAGCAATCTGATCGGCCACGTTCGACATCTCAACCCTATGGTGCGGCGCAGAAGCGAGGTGTGAAACTGGAGAGCCGGCCTCACGCAGCATGGATTCGCTTTCTGGATCGAGATGGCGACGGGATAGTTAACGAATTGCTAATAACAATTTCTAACAATTTATTGACCCTGTTACAAGCTGAGTTATGTGGCCAATCGCAGTCTAGCGTGTGTTTATATTAAAAAGCTATAAAATGTATCCATGCGGATTAGGCCCGGTATTGCCGCAGCAAGGGAGAGGACCCTGGTGTCATCAAACTGGTCTCGGCGTGAATCGGTATAGTATCGATATAGAGATGACCGGCGTCAAGGCGCCGTTTCTTTGGTGCGACGCACGCTAGATCGACATCCCCAGTCCCGTTCACCGTCTCCAAGAGGCCCAGACCTCCCGCCAGGAGACGATCAGCCTGTGGGGGCATCGAGGACCCTAGGGGACCGACACGAGGGGCAAATTGACAAAAACTACGTACTCGAAGGTCCGGAGCTGCATTCTGACTGCAACGTCTAATCCTGCGTCTCGTGCAGTTTGTTGGCTTCGTCCCGGCATGCATGAGGCCACTTCACAACGTCCGACCCGCGCAACGGTTGGCGGGACCCTCTCGCTCGGATGTGGGGCTCGGGGAGCCGAGCCGATTGTCGCGTGGTCAGGTACAGGCGGTCGGGTTCAGAGGGTTATGGCGCTCGCCTGGCAGAAATGCTGATGGTCGAGTCGCTTCATTGGTCTGTATAGGCAGTCGGACAGTTGAGCGTGAATTCGTGAGGGGGCGGATGACATGGCGGTTCTGGTGACAGGCGGGGCCGGGTATATCGGCAGCCACATGGTTCTGGCGCTTCTGGATGCCGGCCACGAGGAGGTCGTGGTGCTGGACGACCTGTCGACCGGGTTCGACTGGGCGGTGCCGGAGGGGGTCAAGCTGGTGGTCGGCGACGTCGCCGACCAGGCGCTGGTGACCCAGACCATCCTGCAGCACCGGATCGACGCGCTCGCCCACTTCGCCGCCCGGATCGTCGTGCCGGACTCGGTGGCCGACCCGCTGGGGTACTACCTGGCCAACACCGTCAAGACCCGCGCCCTGATCGAGGCCGCCACCCGCGCGGGCGTGCGCCACGTGATCTTCTCCTCCACCGCGGCGGTCTACGGCGAGCCCGAGGTCGTGCCGGTGCCCGAGGACCTGCCGCTCGCCCCGATCAACCCGTACGGCCGCTCCAAGCTGATGAGCGAATGGATGATCGCCGACGCGGCGGCCGCGCACGGCTTCACCTACGTCGTGCTGCGCTACTTCAACGTCGCGGGCGCCGACCCGGCCGGGCGCTCCGGGCAGTCGACCCCGGACGCCACGCACCTGATCAAGGTGGCGACCCAGGCCGCGCTCGGGCGGCGCGACCGGCTCGACGTCTACGGCACGGACTACCCGACCCCGGACGGCTCGTGCCTGCGCGACTACATCCAGGTCTCGGACCTGGCCGAGGCGCACCGGGTGGCGCTCGATCACCTGCGCGGGGGCGGCGAGAGCCTGACGCTGAACTGCGGCTACGGCCGGGGCTACTCGGTGCTGGAGGTGATCGAGGTGGTCAAGCGGATCTCGGGCCGGGACTTCGCCGTGCGGCTGTGCCCGCGCCGGCCCGGCGACCCGGCCCGGATCGTGGCCGAGGCCGGCAGGATCCGATCCAGCCTCGGCTGGAAGCCCCGCCACGACGACCTCGACGCCATCGTCGCCCAGGCGCTCGCCTGGGAGGACAAACTGAGTACGCGCAATCGGGTCTAATCGACGTTAAAGCGTGATAATACAGGTCTCAAGACATGAGTCCTGACAGAGGATGCCTGAATGAGAGTTGCAATCGTACATTATTGGCTCGTGGGCATGCGAGGCGGTGAGAAAGTCGTCGAAGCCCTGTGCAAGATGTATCCCCAGGCCGATATCTTCACCCACGCCTATGCCCCGGATTCGATCTCCCCGGTCATCAAAGCCCACCGCATCCAGACCTCGTTCATCGGCCGGCTCCCGTTCTCCGCGACGCGCTACAAATCCTATCTGCCGCTGATGCCCATGGCCCTCGAGCAGCTCGACCTGCGCGGGTACGATCTCGTGATCAGCAGCGAGTCCGGGCCGGCAAAGGGCATCATCCCGCCCTCGAACGCGACCCACATCTGCTATTGCCATTCCCCGATGCGCTACGTCTGGAACATGTTCCACGATTACCGCGAGCGGACGGGGTTCCTGAACCGCCTCCTGATGCCGCCGGCCGCGCATTACATCCGGAACTGGGACGCGATCTCGGCGAGCCGGGTCCACGAGTTCGTGGCGAATTCGGCGACCGTGGCGCGCCGGATCGAGACCTACTATCGGCGCAGCGCCACCGTCATCTATCCCCCGGTCGACACGGACGCGTTCGGTCCCGTCCCCGAGCAGGAACGCGGCGACTACCACCTGATGGTCGGCGAGCTGGTTCGGTACAAGCGCCCGGAATTGGCGATCGAGGCATTCAACCGCCTGCAGAAGCCCCTCGTGGTGATCGGCGGCGGCGAGATGCTGCGCGAATTGCGGAGCCTGGTCGGCCCGCACGTCACGATGCTCGGCCCGCAACCCTTCGCGGTGCTGAAGCACCATTATGCCCGGTGCCAGGCCCTGATCTTCCCCGGCGAGGAGGATTTCGGGATCGTGCCCGTGGAAGCCATGGCGAGCGGCCGGCCGGTGATCGCGTACGGGAAGGGCGGCGCGACGGAGACCGTCCAGGAGGGGGTGACCGGGACCTTCTTCCACGAACAGTCGGTGGACGCCTTGATTGCCGCGATCGCGCGATGCAAAGCCATCGCGCCGGGGCCCGAGGCCCTCGTCGAACGGGCCTCGGAGTTCAGCGTCGAGCGCTTCTTGACGGCCATGGGTCAGTTCATCGACGGCGTCCTGGCACGGGGTCACCAGGGTCTCCGCCCCCCTCTGGCCGGTGGACAGCTCGACCTTTTGAATTGAGTTTGCGTCGATCGCCTCGTTTTAAATCCGCCCTATACCTCGGTGCGAAAGATTGATTTTGATGTCTGAGCCATTCGATACGGTCTACCCCATGATCCTGTGCGGCGGCACGGGGACGCGCCTGTGGCCCGCCTCGCGCGAGAGCATGCCCAAGCAGTTCGCCCGGCTGGTGGACGCGGAGCGCTCGACCTTCCAGGCGACCCTGGCGCGGGTGTCGGACGCGGCCGTGTTCGCCCGGCCCACCGTGATCGCCTCGGCCGAGGCCCGGTTCATCGTGGCCGAGCAGTGCAGCCAGCTCGGGATCGGCGCCGACATCCTGCTGGAGCCGCAGGGCCGCGACTCCGCCGCCGCCGTGGCGGTGGCCGCCCTCCACGCCGCCCGCACCGATCCGCAGGCC
>NZ_VRVD01000469.1:0-3725 GCF_008040015.1 Methylobacterium sp. WL18
CGCCTGGAGCGCGGCCAGGACGTCGTCGATCGGCACCGGCTCGGCCCGGCAGCCGGGCAGGCACCGCAGCGTCGGGCAGGATTCCACGGCGCGCGCGTCGGAGGCCCAGGAGGCCAGGATCGCCCGCTTCTCGGCCCGCGACAGGCCGGGATAGGACAGGACCTCCCGGGGGTGCCGGAACACGTCGCCCGGCGCCACGAAGGCTTCGAACGGGTCGACCGCCGTCGCCCGCAGGTTGGCCGCGGCCATCGGGCCGAGGCGCTCGATGGACAGGTCGATCGGTGTGGTTTCGATGGGCTGCATGGGACCCTCCTGTGCGTCAGCAAAGGTTGGGGCGGCCGGCAGGCCCGCTCAGGGGCGCCCTGACGGTCCAGGCCGGCCGCCGCGTCATGCGTCACTAACCCGCCGGATCGGCGGACCGCCTCAATGCGCCGTCTTCTGGGCGCCGCCGTTGATGGCGATCCGGCGGCCCCGCTCCGGCGCCTTCTCCGAGCGCGGCAGCGTCACGGTGAGCACGCCGTTCCGGAACGACGCCGCGGCCTTGTCCTCCTCGACCGGGAACGGCAGGGCGATCACCCGCTCGAAGCGGCCGTAGCTGCGCTCCGAGTAGCCGCCGGCCGTGTCGGTGTTTTCCGAACGCTTCTCGCCCCGCAGGATCAGCACGCCGTCCTCGACCAGGAGCTCGACGTCCTTCTCGTCGAGGCCGGGCAGCTCGGCCGAGAGCTTCAGGCCGCCCTCGGCCTCCACCAGCTCGACCCTGGGCCAGCCGAGGCCGCGCCCGGCCGGGCTCGCACCTGAGCCGAACCCGGTGAACACGTCGTCGAACAGGCGGTTCACCTCGCGGTGGAGCGTCAGGAACGGATTGGCCGCCTCGGTCGCCAGGGTGCTCGGCGCCGGGATGGCGGCGTTGCGGTTCCACGGGATCAGGTCTCTCACGCTCATCGGAATCTCCTTCCGTTTGGCTTCATGGGCATCTCATTCGGGCAGCCGTCGGCGGCCCGCGGGATTGCGGGTGCGCCAGGCCTGTCGCTCGCTCAGTGTGAGACCCGGGCGGTCCGCGGATCGGGCGGCCCGGGCCCGAACCGGCCGCGTTCAGGCGGCCTTGGCCTCGGTGACCTTGGCCTCGGTGATCTTGGCCGCGGCAATCTTGCCGTCGGCGATCTCCGCGGGGGCGTTGTCCTGCCCGGAGGTGGCCGTGACGCCGCCGATGGCGATGCGGCGGGGCTTCAGGGCCTCCGGCACCTCGCGCTTGAGCGCGACGGTCAGCAGCCCGTTCTCCAGGCTCGCACCCACGACCTTCACGTGGTCGGCCAGGTTGAAGGTCTGGCGGAACGTGCGGGCCGCGATGCCGCGGTGCAGGTAGTGCCGCTCGTTCTCGGGCGTCGCCTTCTGGCCCGACACGAGCAGCACCGTGTCCTGCTGGGTCAGCTCGATCTCGTCGGGGGTGAAGCCCGCCACCGCCATGGTGATGCGGTACTGATCGTCCGCGACCTTCTCGATGTTGTAGGGCGGCCAGGACGCCGTGGTCTCGACGCGCTCGGGCTGGTTCAGCAGCTCGAACAGACGGTCGAACCCGATGGACGACCGGAACAGGGGCGCAACGTCATAAGTCCTCATAACCACATCCTCCGTTGAGCAACGTGACTACAAGAGACGCCGGACACCAGGACCGGCGCCCAATCGGCGATCCCGTTTTCGGGCCTCGCACGCGCGTAACGTTTGCTGTGCGGGGTGGTTCCGCAAGAGGGGCGATTCTTTTTTTGGTGTTTTGAGATTCGGTCCGTGGGTGAGCCTCCTCTCGCCCCGCTTGCGGGGAGAGGGCCGCGACGACCTCGTCGTCGGCGCGGCGAGGCGTCAGCCGAGGGTGAGGGGGCGGCTCAGGACGCGCGCTCCGTTCTGAGCCGCCCCCCTCACCGCCGCTCCGGCTTCGCCTGCGCTTCCCGCACGGACGACGAGGTCCGTGCGGGCCTCTCCCCGCAAGCGGGGAGAGGGGGAACCCGCGCCTCGTCCGGAATTGTGTGAAGACCGTAGGCCCGCGGGATCGGGGCTACCACCGCGGGCCTAGCCAAGAGACCCTTAGCCCGCGGCATCCTCCAGAAGAATCTCGCGCTTGCCGGCGTGGTTGGCCGGGCCGACGATGCCCTCGGTCTCCATCCGCTCCATCAGCGAGGCGGCGCGGTTGTAGCCGATCTGGAGGCGGCGCTGGATGTAGCTGGTCGAGGCCTTCTGATCGCGCAGAACCACCTGCACGGCCTGGTCGTAGAGGTCGCCGCCGGCCTCGCCGAAGGAGCCCTGGTCGAACACGGCGCCGTCGAGTTCCAGCTCGGCCGCGCCGGCCTTGCCCTTGGTCCCCTTCTCGGGGGCGCCCTCCTCGTCGTCGGCCGTGACGGCGTCGAGGTAGCTCGGGCGGCCCTGGCGCTTGAGGTGGGCGACCACGCTCTCGACCTCGCTGTCCGAGCAGAACGGCCCGTGCACGCGGGTCGTGCGCCCGCCGCCGGCCATGAACAGCATGTCGCCCTGACCGAGCAGCTGCTCGGCGCCCATCTCGCCGAGGATGGTCCGCGAGTCGATCTTGCTGGTGACCTGGAAGGAGATGCGGGTCGGGAAGTTCGCTTTGATCGTGCCGGTGATCACGTCCACCGACGGACGCTGCGTCGCCATGATCAGGTGAATGCCGGCCGCACGCGCCATCTGGGCGAGCCGCTGGATCGCCCCCTCGATGTCCTTGCCCGCCACCATCATCAGGTCGGCCATCTCGTCGACCACGATCACGATGTAGGGGAGGGGGGCGAGGTCCATGGCCTCGTCCTCGTAGACCGCCTCGCCGGTCTGCCGGTCGAAGCCGGTCTGGACGGTCCGGGTCAGCACCTCGCCGCGGGCGGCGGCCTCCGAGACCCGGGCGTTGTAGCCGTCGATGTTGCGGACCGCGATCTTGGACATCTTCTTGTAGCGCTCCTCCATCTCGCGCACGGCCCATTTGAGGGCGATCACCGCCTTCTTGGGGTCGGTCACGACCGGGGAGAGCAGGTGCGGGATGCCGTCGTAGACCGACAGCTCCAGCATCTTGGGATCGACCATGATCAGCCGGCACTCCTCCGGCTTCAGCCGGTAGAGCAGCGACAGGATCATGGTGTTGATCGCCACCGACTTGCCCGAGCCGGTGGTGCCGGCAACGAGCAGGTGCGGCATCCGGGCGAGGTCGGCGATGATCGGCTCGCCGCCGATGTTCTTGCCGAGGCAGAGAGCCAGCTTGTGCTTGCTCTCGGCGAAGTCCGGCACCGAGAGAAGCTCGCGCAGAAACACCGTCTCGCGCTTGGCGTTCGGCAGTTCGATGCCGATGGCGTTGCGGCCGGGGACGACCGCCACGCGTGCCGAGACCGCCGACATCGAGCGGGCGATGTCGTCGGCCAGCGCGATCACGCGGCTGGACTTGGTGCCCGGTGCCGGCTCGAGCTCGTAGAGCGTCACGACCGGGCCGGGCCGCACCGCCAGGATGTCGCCGCGCACGCCGAAATCCTGCACCGTCTGCTGGAGGTTGAGCGCGTTCTGCTCCAGCACGTCGGCGTCGACTTCCTCGGCGCCGCTCTCGTCCGGCAGGGCGAGCAGGCCGAGCGAGGGCAGTTCGTAATCGGCGTTCTCGACGCTGGCGATCTCCAGGTGACGGCCGGCCGGGATCAGGTGCGCCCGGGGCGCCACCAGCGGCAGGGCGGCGGCGGGCACCGCGG
>NZ_VRVD01000046.1:0-17601 GCF_008040015.1 Methylobacterium sp. WL18
GCCGGCGCGGCCGAGGCCCGCGACGGCTGCGGCCTCGGGTTCCACCGCGGGCTCTACGGCTTCTGCCGGCCCAACCTCGGACCGAGGGTGTTCTACCGGCCCTACGCCTTCCGGCCCGCATTCTACGGACCGCGACGGTTCGGTTGGGGCGGTCCTCGCTGGCATCGCTGGGGCGGCTACCGGCATGTCGGCTGGGGCCATCGCGGGTGGGGCCACCACGGTTGGCATCACCGTTGGTGACCCTGTCGAGGCTAGGGGCCGTGCCATCCGGCGCGGTCCCGGGACGACCCGGTGACGCGAGAGGTGCTATCATGACGAAGGCTATCGCCTACCTGACCCTGTGCACACTCCTGGCGGTTACGTCCGCATCCGCCCAAACGCCTGCGGGAACGGATACGCCGAAGGGTGCAGGCGCCGCGGGCGTGGACCTCGCCACGTTCCTCGCCCGGCACCGCACCCGGATCATGCGGGCCGATGCCAATCACGACGGGCGCGTCAGCAGAGCGGAATGGGCGGCCTGGTGGGACGCCCGTCCCGGCAAGGGGCCCTACGACCCTGCCGGGCGGTTCCGGGCCATCGACGCGGACGGCGACGGTTTCGTTACCGCGGAGGAGATCGACGCCACGTCCACCAAGCGGTTCGCACGGCTCGACGCCGACCACGACGGTCGCGTCGTCCGCGCGGAGCGACCCTGCAGCGCCAAGTGAACCGAACGCCCGGGATCGGGGTTCGGATAACCATTTCCCCCAGGGCACGGCCGGTATGCCGCGTCCACCAGAACGAAAGAGTCAGGATGAAGCTCACAGGTCTCATCGTCGGCGGGTTCGCGACGCTGTTGATGGCAGGCGGGGCCCAGGCCCTTCCCATGCCGGCCGGCGGCATCGGCAAAGACGCCCCAATCGTCCAGGTCCGCGCCGGTTGCGGCTTCGGCGCCCATCGCGGTCCGTTCGGGGGGTGCCGCCTGAACCGCGGACCGCGCGGCGCCATGCGGCGGGCCATCACGGGCGCACCGCGCGGTTGTCCGCCCGGCCTCTATCGCGGTCCGGGCGGTCGCTGCCGTCGCTGACGACGACGGTCCGGTCGTTTCCGGCCGGACACCTCGACGCCCGCGGATCACGCTCGGTAACCCGACCGGGCGAGATCCCGGGCACGACGCTTTCCGGTCGGGAAGGGCTCGACACGGCCGATCCGCAGTGGACCGTTGGGTCGGCTTACATCCCTGCCTCGTCGCCGGTGGACAGGTCGCGATCCGATGCGACCTTTATTCGCCACTCCGTCCGTCGACGACTGATTACGTCATCCGGTCCCGATCCGAGGCGTCGTGCTTCGTGGGCCCGACACGGAAAGGGACGGTACGGGATGGGCGACGCGACCGAGACCGTCCACGTGGTCCATGGCCCAAGCAGGGCGGAGACCGTTCGCGGTGCCTTGCGCTCGCTGGGATGCGACGAGCGCATCATCGGGTTGCCCGGCGAGCTGAACTTTGGCCCCATCGATCCACCGGACCCGGACGCTCGTCGGGCGTGGATCAGGACGATCCTACGGTGCGATCCCGCCGATGACGTGCGCGAGCCCGAGGCACCATGGGCGGACGCGACGTCCGCCCACGTCCACCCGGTCTATTGGGTCTGCATGAGCGACGCCGGGGAACAGGCGAGCTTTCTGGAGTTCGCCTGCCGCATGGCAGGGCGACCGTTCGACATCGTCGACGCCACGGGGCTCGATCTTGTCACACCGGCCGGCGTCCGCTCGCCGCGGTCATTAGGGGCGTTGCGCGAGCGGGACATCGTCGCATCCGGCCTCAAGGAGAGACGGCGGGCGTTCTCCCAAGGCGAGAGCGACGCGGCATCGGCGGCATGGTCGCTTTTGAGACGCGAGAACGCCCCGCTTCGCGTCGTACGGGACGGCTGCTTGGTGTCGGCACCCCTCACGTACTTCGACGCCGTCCTGATGGGACTGGCGATGGGGGAGTGGGAGGTGGTCGCCAGACTGATCGGTCGAGCGATCCACCATCTGACTTTTGACGTGGACCCACCGGACCAGGGTGTCGGCGATGTCGTCCTATTCGGCCGCGTGCTCGCGCTCGGAGATGCCGGCGATCTCGAAGTCAGGGGGGCCGGACCGGGGATGCGCGCCTACGAGGTTCGCCGTCCTAGGACATTCGGGCATGCCTAAACTCGGGACGGGAAGCGGTCGAACGTCCGACTATTCAGCCTCTCATCGTTTCGGCGGACCAGCGGATTTCGAAACATCTCGGACGTTCGCCCGAACACCACATGTGATATCCTCTTGCATGGATGCTTTCTCAGACCCGCAGGCCATCGCCCGCTACGTGGAGAACCCACCGCGCATGGTGCCTGGCTATGCCGACATGCAACGCATGGCGAGGCTTTTGCTTGCGGAAAAAGCCCCAGAACATGCGCAGGTGCTCGTTCTCGGCGCAGGCGGTGGCCTCGAACTCAAGGTGTTCGCCGAGGGCCATCCCGGCTGGTCGTTCGTTGGCGTCGATCCGTCTGCCGCGATGCTCGACCTCGCCCGGAGGACCCTGG
This sequence comes from Methylobacterium sp. WL18, assembly GCF_008040015.1. Taxonomy (NCBI): domain Bacteria; kingdom Pseudomonadati; phylum Pseudomonadota; class Alphaproteobacteria; order Hyphomicrobiales; family Methylobacteriaceae; genus Methylobacterium; species Methylobacterium sp. WL18. The sequence continues at coordinate 2,550 of NZ_VRVD01000046.1, forward strand.
GCAACCTTTCGGACCGCGCTCGCCTTCATGAGGGGTTGATCGAAGGCGCGCCGCAAGGGCCCTTCGACGCTGCCGCCTGCATCCTGACCCTCCATTTCATCGAGCGACAGGAGCGGTTGCGTACTCTCTTGGAGGTCCGGCGACGTCTGAAGCCCGGAGCCCCCTTCGTCGTGGCTCACTTCAGCTTCCGGCAGAACGAACGCGACCTCTGGCTCTCACGGTATGCCGCCTTCGCGAAGGCCTCCGGCATCGAAGGCTCGCAGGCCGAAAGTGCCAGGATCGGGATCGGAGCGCGCTTGCCTATCCTTTCGCCCGAAGAGGACGAGGGACTGTTGCGGGAGGCAGGGTTCACAGTTGTGAGCCTTTTCTATGCCGGATTTGCATTTCGTGGCTGGGTCGCCTCCGCCTAATTTAAAGTCTGCTTTCCACCCGACTTCGCCACGTCCATGTCGATTCCGCCGTTCCCGAACGCGAGGATCGGGTTGAATCCCTCCCGGTCGAGATCTCGAAGGACTGCCGGGGGTTTGGGATCTCGACGATGTCATCGCCGTCCCGCCAGGGACCGGGAGCGACGTCGGTGGAACGCCATCGGTGCAGGGACGTCGCTCTCCTTCACACCGGCATGGGGACAGTTGTCGTGAGGGCATGAGCGGGGCCGTGCAACGGCCGGGGCCGGCGGATGGAAACGGGGAAGCGCGGGAACCTGGACCCGCGCAGGTTCCACCTCCTCGACCTGACGCTGGTCGACGTGAACGGCGGCCTGCGGCCCTTCATCAAGGCACTGCCGTGACGCTCGTCCATAGGCGCATTCGACTGGATGTGCCGAATTTCTGTCACCGCGGCATCACGGCCGGATGGGTACGTTGAGGGATTTGCCCGCGGGACCTCGCCTACCGGTCAAAGCGTCCGCCGCGCGACCATGCCGAGTGTCGAGCCCTGCACGATGATGGTGAATAGCACCACGGCATAGGTCGCCGCCAGGATGGCCGGCTTGGCATCGCTCTCCGGGATGGAGAGCGCAAGTGCCACCGAGATGCCGCCGCGCACACCCGCCCAGGTCAGGAACGGGACGTTGCCGAGGCAGAGGTTGCCGCCCCAGCGGAAGAGCAGCACCGGGGCCGTCACGGCGACGAGGCGAGCGAGCAGCACGACAGGGACGGCGCAGGCGGCCAGCGTCAGGCCCGAGACCTGGAACCGGAGCACGAGGACCTCCAGCCCGATCAGCAGGAACAGCACCGAGTTGAGGACCTCGTCGATCAAGGTCCAAAGGGCGGAGACGTACTTCTGGGTGTTGTCGCTCATCGCATGTCGCGGGGCGCGTTCGCCGATCAGCAATCCGGCCGCGACCACGGCGAGCGGCCCGCTGGCGCCGAGCTTCTGGGCGAGCGCGTAGGTGCCGGAGACGAGCGCGAGGGTGATCAGCACCTCGACCGGGAAGTCGTCGATGGCCCGCATCGCGCGGTAGGCGACGTAGCCGGTCACGACGCCGAGGACCAGGCCGCCCCCGGCCTCGTGCAGGAGGAGCGTCGCGACGCCGCCCGCGCCGGTCGCCTCTCCGCTCGATCCGGAAGCGAAGGCCACGAGGACCGTGAACAGCACGATGCCGATGCCGTCGTTGAACAGGGCCTCCCCCTGCATCTCGATCTCAAGGACCTCGGGGACCTGCACGTTCTTGAGGGTGGCCAGCACGGCGACCGGATCGGTCGGGCTGATGAGTGCCCCGAATACCAGCGCCCAGGTGAAGGGCATGGGATTGCCCAACGCCTGGGCGGCGGTCCAGAAGGCGCCCCCGACCAGTACGGTGGAGATCAGCGTGCCGAGGAGGGCGAGGGTTGCCACCGCCAGGGCGCGGTCTCGAAGAGCCCGGAGGTCGAGGCCCATGGCGCCGGCGAACAGCAGGAAGGCCAGCATGCCGTTCATCACCACATCGGTGAAGTCGACTTGGTCGAGGACTTGAGTCAGGTCCGCGTAGAGGTGCTGGGCCGGGAAGGCGAGGTCGAGGCCGACGAGGGCGAGCGACGCGAGCAGCCCCATTACGAGCAGGCCAATGGTGTGCGGCATCCGAAGGAAGCGGCGGTTGACCCAGCCGAACAGGGCCGAGAGGGTCAGCAGCAGGGCGGCGAGGTCGAAGATCGAGATAGCGGGAGCCTCCGGACGTGGCGAGGCTCGACCTTGAGGGCTCGCGGACTGAACCTAGCCTTGGTCGCCAACCGCGACGCCGATGATGGCATCCTCGGACGCGACCGCACCTTGATCCGACGGGCGGGCTATCGATGCCATGCCGTCGGTGCCGAGGACAGTGGCCGCGGTCAGTCCCGTCGATTGCATCCCCTGGTGAGGAGCGCCGATCCAGAAAGCTGAGCCGACCAGCAGGGCCGTAGAGATGGCCATCGCTGCTAGGAACGTCGTGAGGAACCTCATAACCATTCCAATGAATGGCCAAGTTCGAATGTTCCTCGGCGATGGTGCATTCTGGAGAGACGGCCCGCCCCCGATAAGGAGGCGGGCCGTCCGTAACGGTGGGTTACTTCGGCATCAGGACGCTGTCGATGACGTGCACGACGCCGTTCGACTGGTTGACGTCGGCCTGCTCCACGAAGGCGCCGCCGCCCTTCTGATCGATCAGCGCCAGCCGGTCGCCGTCCATCTTCACGGTCAACACTTGGCCCTCGACCGTCTTCAGGTTCGCGGCTTCGCCGCCCATCTTCGCCTTGGCCTTCAACTCCTTGGCGTCGAGCTTGCCCGGCACGACGTGGTAGGTGAGCACGGCCGTCAGGGTCTTCTTCATGTCGGGCTTCAGTAGCGAGTCGACCGTGCCGGCCGGCAGCTTCTTGAAGGCGTCGTTCGTCGGCGCGAACACCGTGAACGGGCCCTTGCCGCTCAGGGTGTCGGCGAGCCCGGCGGCCTTCACGGCGGCGACGAGGGTCGTGAGGTTGCTGGCCTTGGAGGCGTTCTCCACGATGGTTTTGTCGGCCATCATCGGCGCGCCACCGACCATCGGGGAGGTCTCGGCGAGGGCCGGAGCCGCGATGGCCACGCCTGCGGCGAGGAAGGCGGCGGTCAGGGTGGTACGCATCATCGAAAATCCCTTTTACGTCGTCACGGCCCGATCATCGAGGCTCGCGATGACGATACGGGACGTTGCTGTGTCTAGTTTCGCCGTAATAATCACAAGAAAGTTATCTATGATGCGGACATAGCCCGGGATTAATTTTCGTTCATGCAGCGCATCGCGGCGGTGTACTACGGATCGGTGGGTAAGACTCGCATCGCCAAGCCCATTTATCAATCCATGTTGGGTCGGCGACTTACAAAATGTTCATGTGGTGGGCGACGATTTTTCTGAACGTTTCCTGAACGAAGACGTTGTGGCCCCGAACCGTGCAGTCTGGAAGGGTACATGCCAGGCCCTGTGGTCGGGCATCCCAATCTGCACCTTCAAAGCCTTCACCCGGAGAACGTCTTGTCTTATCGCAACATCACCGCCGCCATTGCGCTCGCTTGCCTGTCGGTTCCGGCGCTCGCCCAGACGACGCCCGCTACTCCGACTACAGGCATGAGCTCGTCCTCTGACATGGGGATGCAGATGGCCGACACCGCGACGGTGAAGCTCAAGTACGTGACCGTAAAGCCGGCCGACGTAATGTCGTCCAAGCTCGTCGGCGCGACCGTCTACAATAACAAGAAGGAGACGGTCGGCGAGGTCGAGGATCTCGTGATCGAGAACGGCAAGACCCTGACCGGCGTGGTCGTCAGCGTGGGCGGCTTCCTCGGCATGGGAGAGAGCTACGTGGTGCTCGACCCGTCGACTCTCGCCATCCATGACAAGGACGGCAAGTGGGCGGTTTACGCCGATACCGACAAGGACACCCTGAAGAACGCGCCGACGTTCGCTTACTCGAAGATGAAGAAGTGATCGCGACCAACGAAGGAGAGACGACCATGAAGCACACCATTCTCGCCTCGGCGCTCCTGGCCGGTCTCGGTCTCGGCGCTTCGACTCTGCCCTCGGCAGCGCTGCCGGTGAACGCAACCGGCGTTGCAACCTCGCCGAACGCCGACCTGGTCCAGGTGCGTATGCACCGGCGCCACCGCATGCGGCAGGGTTCGGCCAGCCGCGGCAACGCAAGCATGCCCTCGCGCGGCGCTCGCGGGCAGCAATATGGCGGAACGACTGGCGGCCCGCGTCGCTGACCCGGCCCGACCGCGATCCGTGGGGGCTGTCCCCCGCGGATAATCGATGAAGCGCCGCCGGCTGGCACGCCCGCCACCGGCGGCTTTGTTATGAATCGGGACACCGTATGATCTTTTCGGAAGCGCTCGGGCGCCTCGAAGGACTGGGCCGCTCGGCCGCCGCCCTCGTGCCGGGGCTCGTCATCGCCCTCGTCCTGTTCGGCCTGGGCCTCCTGGTCGCCCGCGGCGTTCGCGCCGCCGTTCGCAGGGCGGCGGAGCTGCGGCAGGCCTCGCCCGGTTCCGCCGCCGTGCTCGGGCGGATCGCCGGCGGCATGACGATCCTGGTCTCGTTCCTAGTTGCGGCCTCGGTGGCTTTTCCCTCCGTCTCGGCCGCGGACCTGTTCAACCTGCTCGGCATCGGCGGCGTCGCCATCGGCTTCGCCTTCCGCGACGTGCTCCAGAACCTGCTGGCCGGCATCCTCATCCTGCTGACACGCCCCTTCGTCATCGGCGACCAGATCCGGGCGGGCTCGCACGAAGGCACGGTGGAGGACGTCTGGGTACGGGCGACGGTGCTGCGCACCTACGATAACCAGCGCATCCTGATCCCGAACGCGACACTGTTCGTCGACAAGATCACGATCATCACCGCCCACGACAAGCGTCGGCTCGCCTTCCCGCTCACCATCGGAAACGGTGACGACATGAAGGAGGCCCGCCGCGTTATCGTCGAGGCCTTGCAGGGGACCGAGGGCGTTCTCGTCGACCCGCCGCCTGAGGCGCTGGTCACGGGCCTGGGCGCCGCCGGCGCCGACATGACGGCGCGCTTCTGGATCGACCCGCCCCGGCGGCGCGACGCGGTGGACGCGCTCGACCACGCCATCTCGAACGTTAAGGACGCGCTCACCGCCGCCTGCATCGACCTGCCGTACCCGACGAGCCAGATCCTCCTGCACGACCAGACCGAGGAGGCGGACGGCGACCGCACCCGCCAGCGCGAGGGCTGGCCGGCCGGCAGAAGCCCGCCGCGTGCGCGCTGGGAGGTTCTCCGGAAAGATCGAGTGCGCCGCGATGATGGCGAGACGGTTCGTCGCGAGGAAGACCGGGCATGAAGGCGCGTCTCCAGGCCTGGATCGAGTTCCTGGGCGACCTGTTCTGGCTCAAGCCTGCCCTGATCGTTCTCGGATGCCTGCTGCTGGCCCAGATCGGGGTCTGGCTGGAGACGGCACACATCGCAGGCTACGACGCCTCCTCGCCCAACCAGAACTGGGGTTATTCCGGCGGCGCAGAGGGTGCGCGCGCGCTCCTGAGCGCCGTGGCGTCCTCGACCATCGGGGTGGCCGGCACGACCTTCTCCATCACCATCGCGGCCCTTACGCTCGCCTCCGGTCAGATGGGCCCGCGTCTGCTGCGCAACTTCACGCGGGACGCCCGCAATCAGGTCGTCCTGGGGATCTTCCTCGGCACCTTCGCCTACGCGCTGATGGTCCTGCGGACGGTGCGTACTGTGCAGGAGAGTCCGTTCGTCCCACATCTCGCGATCACCGGTGCTATCGCGCTCGCTCTGCTGTCGCTCGCTACCCTGGTCTGGTTCGTTCACCACATCGCCATCAGCATCAACGTCGAGACCGTGGTAGACGCGGTCCATCGCGACCTGTGTGAGGCCGTCCAGGCGCGCACCCAAGACAGGGCGGGAATGACGCCTCCCGCCCGACTGCCGGAGGGGGGCGGGGTGGCCGTGAGCGGGAGCGGATACCTTCAGGCGCTCGACAAGGACGGGTTGGCGGATTGGGCGCACGCGCATGGCGTCGTCGTTGCATTGAGGATCCGGCCCGGCGACTACGTGCCGAGCGGTTTCCCGGTCGCCTATGTCTCCGCCGGCGTCGCGGAGGCCGGCGAGGCCCTTCGCGGGGCGTTGACCTTCGGTCGCCGCCCGGCCGCCCTCCAGGACCTCGAATACTCGATCCGGCAACTGGTCGAGATCGCGGTCCGCGCGCTCTCGCCCGGCATCAACGACCCGTTCACGGCCGGCAGCGTCGTCGACCACCTCGGCGATGCCCTGTGCCGCGTGGCGTCGCGTCACCTGCCCACCGGGGCGGTCGTGCGCGACGGCAAGGTCGTGCTCGTTGTGCCGGTGTCCGACTACGACGGCCTGTGTGACGCCATGTTCCACATGATCCGCCAGAACGCCGCCGGCTCAATGTACGTCCTGGCCCGTATGCTCGACGTGCTCACCCGCGTCGCCGAGGTCGAGCGGCTGACGGACCGGACCGACGAGCTCGCCCGCCACGCCGACCTCGTCCTCGCTGCGGCCAGGCGCGACGTCGCCGACCCCCACGACCTTGCCGACCTGGAGGCAAGGCATGCTCGATTCGTGGCAATGGGCGAGGGCGGCCGTCCCGCGCGGCGTCGCATGGCGGTCTCCAACGACGTTCCCAAGCGCCGCACCCGCGTTTCCGATCCATCCAAAACAAAAGAATGACCCGCTTCGCCCGCCTGATCCTCATCGTTGCATCCCCCGCGCTGGCTTCCGCCGCTCCCGCCTCCGAGCAATCCAGGGACGACGGCGAACGGACCGGTGGGATGGGCGTCGCGTACCTGCGTGAACGCGTCGTTACGCAGATGTCCTCAGCCAGCAGTTCTTCCAGGCGGCCAGGCGGCGAATGCTCCGAATGCATTTCTGCTTCGCCGGCTGCCCTTCTCGGACCCGTTCATACTCGCTCCGCATTGCAAAAGGCAGCCCGATTTCCAAAGGGCAGCCTAATACTCTAGGTTTTTTGACGCGGAACTTTGATAATATAAAGCGCACAACCTAAAGCGCGTAATTGGGTCGGCTATCACAAGGTGGTATCTAAAATTTAACGAACAGCAACAGCAGGATGATGTTGGTGACCTTGATCGCGGGGGTCACGGCGGTACCCGCTGTGTGCTTGTTGAGCAGGTTGTGGTTGATCGCCGAGCGTGCACACCTCGATTCGAAGTAGACCTTCAAACAGGTAGAAGGACCGCGCAGCCTCCCTCAAGAGCAACGACTTCAGCCACGGGAAAGGTCTGCCTTTCCGGTTTTAACGTCGGAAACGGACCGACACCTTACGGCCAGCAACGGTCAACACGCAGCGCTCGTCTGAGTTTCTGAGACGGGTGAATACTGCTGGTCCGCTTCGGGGCAGACGGCTGGGGGGCCAAATGTTCGGAATAGGCTCTATGGGATTTGCGTGTCACGGTGATCACTCATCAAAGTCGCCGCATCGGTGATGTCGTCCATGACGAGCTGGTTCAGCGCACAGATGAACGAAGACAGTCGGTAGCCGTCGTGGCGCGAGAGCGCGTTGTCGAAAGCGCGGACGTTCCAGAACGGGTCGTTGGCGCGCGTGATCGGCGCCATGCCGGTCAACTGAAGGCCGTGCAGGAAGCGCGCGGCGGGGCCGTGCTCGCCAGGCCGGCCGGGTGCGAGGTCGGCGCTGTCCCAGAAGTTGCCGCGTCGGTCGGCGCGCGCCAGCCGAGCCCGGGTCAGCCAATGGTCGGAGCGCGGGCAGTCGAGGGCGGCGTCGGCGAGCGTCGCGTAGGGGTGGTGCCGTTCGAGGCCGGAAGCATCGAGCCCGAGTAGCTCGTGGGTCGTACCGAACGGCGCGGCCGAGGGTTGGGCGTCGGCGAGCACGCCGGCTGCCGGCCGCGGCGGGTCGAGGTTGCCGATGGTGTGCGAATCCTCCCGGGCGGTGTTCTGGAACGGGAAGGTCGCGGCCAGCAGCGACAGGGCGCGCAGCGGCAGGGTCAGCGATCCGGCCACGAGGTCGACGGGTGCGGGCGGGGTGCAGCTCTCGCCTCGGGGCTGGCGGCCTTCGAACCGCGCCGCCACGCGGTCGAGGAAGCTCGCGGCCGGGCGGAAATCGAATTTGAAGGTCGGGAATAGGTCGTGCGTCGCCCAATCGTAGTCGACCCCGGCATCGAACATGCTGTCGGTCGCGGAGAGCCGGCTCCGGATCTTCCGGCGGGCGACCGCGAAGCTATCGTCGGCATCGAGGCCGATCCACGCGCAATCCCCGGGTCGCAGGCCGCCCGCCGGGAACGCCAGGGCCGCGGTCACCGACATCATGACCGGTCGCTGGTCGGCCGGAAAGTAGCCGTCGTCGCGCGCGACCTCGGCAGCCGGCGTATGGGCGTCGGCATGCTCGGCCAACCTCATCCAGACCTCGCGCTGAATCGCGGTCCACTTGCTCGCCTCGGAGGCCGGGTTGATTAGGACCACCAGATTGCCGAGCACTGGCGGCATTGTTTCTCCGAATTGATGGCGGCGCACGGCCTTGACCAGGTCGTCCTTGAGCCCGCTCGCCAGCATGTTGCCGCCGAGGCTGTGTCCGGCGACGATCAGCTTGTTATGCGCCCCCGGCGCAGCGAGTGTCGTCTCGATCGTGCGGAGCGCCGAGATCGCCGCGGGCGCGATGGCCTCGCTCACCGGCTTCCGGTCGAACAAGGTCGCGCCGGCCGAGAGATTTCCGAAGAAGCCGCCGATCGCGTCGCCGAACCACCGCCGCAGGCCGCGCTCGTCGACTCGCGCCCCGCGCCAGCCGATATAGATCGCCGTGACGTCCATGTCGCAGACGCTCGGGTCGCTGGGGCAGCGCTGCGCGAGAAATCGGGCGGCGTGGGCCGCGTAGAGGCGCAGGTCCGCCACGTTGCCGTCGCCAATCCGCGCGTCGTGCCGCCAGCCATGGACGAACGCGATCACGTAGTGCGACCCGGTCGAAAGATGCTTTTTCAGGGCGTCGAGCTGGGTGATGACGGGCTTGACCATCGTGGCCGGCATGCCCTTGGCCCGCATCTCGTTATCCATGGCGTGGCGCAGCATCGCGCTGTCGATGGCCGTGTCGTTCGCCCCCTCGCGGGAGACCAGCGCATAAGGTTCGCCATCCTCCTGGAACTCGATGAAGCCGAGGTGGTAGGCGAGGTCCCGTCCGCCGGCCTCGCGGGCCGGGACGATGTGGCGCTGCACGGCACAGCGCAGCCGCGTCGCCCAACGCGCATCCGTCGCGATCACCGCGCCTTCGTCGTTGCTGGCATCGACCCAACCGTCGCCGTCGGACGGCATCGCCGCCCGCAGGGTCTCGCGCCCTGTATCGGCCAGGATCGTCCACCCGGTCGCGAGCCCGTCACGGCATTCGGTCAGCCCCGGGTCGAGGTTGCGATAGGCGTGCGCCTTATCGGTGGAGAGTACGACGTAGTTCAGGAACAGGATGCCGAGGGCCGCCAGGACCAGCGTGGCGGCGATCCGAGCGGTGGTCCGGGACGCGTGCAACACCCCGCGAAGAAGCCCGAAGGTCACCCGACGCACGCCGCTGCGCCGCCCGTCAGGCGCGGTGCCAGGACCGGAACTCATCGCGCTTGCGTCTTGGTCAGGGGCACCCAAGCGCGCCGTTTCGGTCGGATCGCAAACGACGCCATCGGGATTCCTCTACGTCCAGCCGGACTTTCGTTCGCCGCAGGCCTTCCGTTACGGTGCGGACGGCGACGCGCAGGATGACCCAGCCCCGGTAACCCTTCGGTCCGGACCCGCGAAGTTTCCTCGATGGAACCGGAGGCGATCCTTCATGATGCGCGCAATTCTGCCGGCTGTCGCTCTCCTCGCCGGTACGGGCCTGGCCACGGCGTCCCTGTCGGGGCTTGTCGGCGCTTGGGGTCACGACTTCGTCGTCACGCCGTTCGAGCCGATGCAGCTCATGGTCGCGATCGCGACTGACAAGGCTACTGGCAAGCAATTCAACGTCATCAAGATGCCGGACGGCCACGTGATGGCGGTCGTGCCGTTCGACCAGATGGCGAAGATGCCGGAGATCGCCCCTAACAGCTTGATGCCGATGAAGATGGGACGATGAGGAATCGAATGCCTGCCCAATGTCCAGTTAGACGCGCATAGCAGGCTAGCTGATTTGTCTTAGTTAAATCAGGCGCTGATGCTACCGTCTTCAGGTTTGGGTCATGCCGTACACGTCTGCCAAATCGAGGAAATAATGACCGTGCACGTTGCGGCGCAGGATATCCACGATGACGATAAGTAAGAGGTTGTTCACGTTCGTACCGATCAGAACCTGATCGTACCGGTCGGCTGCGTCGCGATAGACGTCGGTGACGTCGAGAAGCTCCGTGACACGTCCCAGCGGCAGCTCGATCGATTCGACGTACGACCAGACATCGACGCCTGCGTCAGCGGTTGCCGTCACGTTCCGCATCGGAGCGGTGAAGCAGGCTGAGAACTCAGTTCGGGACAAAAGGCAGGGCGTCGTCATCATAGTCCGCTCTTAAGGTTTGTCGTCGCTCTTACCACGAGCCGCACGGGGACCGCGTTTTTACCTCGTCTCGGTCGGCATGAGATCGTCTGCTTTCCCAGCACCCGACCTCAGGAGCGGACCAGCCGCTTTCGGCCAGACTACGCCGTCGTACCGGGCTTCGAAGCATAACGACGCCGCCTATACCTATGGTGTTCTTCATCGGCGTGCTGGACGGTGGCAGCGTCGCCTTGTAGGCATCCCCGGCGGATGCAGGATTATTGCACGAGACGAGGTTGATCCCTTGAACTCCGGTAGCCAGGAGGAACCACCGACGGTCTACCTCGACGTGGACGGCGTTGTGACGACCGTCGGCTATCAACGGCGTGTCGGCAAGGATAGGCTCAACCCGGCCCAGGTCGCACTCGTCGCCAGTCTCGTAAGAGAGTTCGACGCTAGGGTGGTCGTGTCATCAACTTGGCGCGTCGAGGATTGCCGTCCGGCCCTGATCAAAGCCGGGCTTCCCGAGACCTGCTTTCACTCCGACTGGCGGACCGCCATTCTGCCAACAAGCCGAGATGCCAAGACCGGCGCCATGCTCCCCGCCGAACAGGCTGGGCGCGGCAACGAGATCAACGAGCACGCAACCCGTAACCGCATCACAGATTACCTCGTCCTCGACGACGTCGAGGTTGGTCCCGTTCATGCGGCTCGGCACGTCCGACCTGTGGCGGAGTTCGGCTTGAGCGAAGCCGATGGGGTTCTAGCTCGGAGCCTGCTGGCCGAGATGGAAGACCTCCGCAGGACCCGTGGATTGGAGAAAATTCACACCCCACGCACGTAAATTTATGCTCCTGTATGGATTGCAGTTTCCGGAGGCCCGGGTCATTCCATGACAGTGGAGTGACATCCGCGTCACGCTGCCCCCGACATCGACAGGGTCACTTCGACCTTCGCCGGACCTACCCGTCCGGTCCATCCTCGACACCGCACTTGTGCGGCTGCTGAGCGCGTGTCGCATCGGATATTCGACTGGCGGGGGGAGTGGCTGCGATGTTTGGTTTTAGGCCCCAGAAGAAGACGTTCAGCCCCTCGCTCGTTGCCCTCGGCATCAAGGAACGGTCGGCCACGGGGGCTTATGCCACGCTCCTCGCCATGGGCTGGTCCGAAATTGGTTTCGGATACCACGGCACTGTCCACGCCCATCCGGACCACCCTGACGTCGTCGTACGCTTTGCCCGCAAGGCCGACGGTTTCGGCGATTATGTGACCCTGCTCCGCGAAGGTTTCGCAGGATCGGATGGACCGCATGCGCCGCGGATCCATGACATGCATGTCAGCCGCTGCGGCGCGCTGATGACCGTGGGAACACGACTGACCAATCCTGCACGCGACGTCTGGTGGTTGGCTTACGCCCACGCCGTCATCGCAGATCATCCGGGCATCACTATGGATGAGGGCGTGCGCGACCGGTTCAGAGCCGAATGGCCAGCGCACGAACCTCGCGTCGATCATTCGAGCTTCGACGGCATCCGCGAGGCGTTCCGGGCCTCGTGGCCCGAATATGAGGCGTTTGTCGCCAACCTGCGGGCCGTGTCTCCGCAGGGGCTAGACCCAAATATCGGCAATGTTCTTGTCGGAAGCAATGGCAGCCCTGTTGTAAACGATCCGCTGTGCGACGACGGATACGGCTTATGGCGCTCGCCGCTCTCCCGTGTGCTGAGCCGCTCCGCAGATATGCTGCGCCGGCTGGCGGGCACCGCACCCAGCAAAGCACCCGTCCTCGCCTGATCGCGGCAGAACGTCTTGGGGCCAGTGGGCCCATGAGACCGCCAACGGACAGTCGGGCTTTCGAACGCTTACCGGACTTTCGGTCAGGCGTGCATTTCCGCTTCAAGCCGCGGATTGCCGAAAATCGGACGGGCCGCTTTGCGCCCATCTCAGTCATTCAGGCAGATCAGGCCGCTCCTCCAGAGCCGACATTCAGCGCGACGGCTGTTTCGCTCAGCGATTCGCGTAAGGGCACGCTACGGATCGAGGCGCACCGCGATAGTCCGCAGCCGTGTGCGACCCAGTGTGCGACCGAGCGTGCGACTTGGGAAAGTCCGCTCCCAGGCTGACGAGAGGAGCGGCCTATAGTTGGATTGGGTAGTTTTGGGCCCGTCCGGCACTCATATGACTTCGGATGATCCGAGGAACGCACGTACCGTGTCGCGGAGAAAAGCCGCATCGGCCGGATTGGTCGACGGATTGCCCGCGCGGTGGCCCCAGATGCTGGGGATCGGCCGCAGGATGGCATCCCGGAGGTGGGGCAGCTCGGCCGCGTTGTCGGCGACGCGGAAGTAGAGGTCGGTCTCCCCGGGCATCAGCAGCAGCCGGGCCGTGATCGCGCCGAGCGCCCGCGCCAGATCGCCGTCGAAGCCTGGGTTGCGGCTGATGTCGCCCGCGTCCCAAGTGCGGAGCTGTGCGTAGAGGTCGGCCGCCGGGCGCCGGGCGAAGCGTTCCTCCCAGTCGGTGCGCAGGAAGGTGTCGAGGTCCGGCGCGCCGAGCGCGGTCCGGTGCAGGTCCGCCCGGTAGAAGTCCTGGCTGAGCGCCCAGCCGGCGTAGATGCGCCCGAAGGCCCGCAGCGAAGCGACGGGCTCGGCCGAGAAGCGGCCGGCGCCACGATACTCGGGCGCGGCCTCCAGCACCGCCATGAGGCCCTTCAGGAACACGCTGTTGTGGGTGGCGGTGCGGGCGCTGCCGCAGGTGATCACCGCCCGGGCGACCTGCTCGGGGAACAGGGCCGCCCAATGGTAGGCTTGCTGAGCGCCCATCGACCAGCCGTAGACGGCGTGCAGCCGCGCGATCCCCCAGATCTCGGTGATGAGGCGGCGCTGGGCGTGGACGTTGTCCCAGGCGGTGACGAGGCCGGGCCAGTCCGGCGTGTTCGATGGGCTCGATGACAGCCCGTTGCCGAACATGTCCGGGATGACGATGAACCACCGCTCCGGATCGAGCACGCCATCCGGGCCGATCAGCCATTCGAGGTCGGGATGCTGGGCCGCGTAGCTCGTCGGATAGAGCACGACGTTGTCGCGCCCAGGCGAGAGAGTCCCGTGCGTCTTCCAGCGCAGATGCGCGCCCGGCAGCACGGCGCCCGACTGAAGCGGCAGGTCCCCGAGTTCGAAGGTTCCGGTAGCCGTCGGCCATCCGGTCACGGGCGCAACGTCCGGACGAAGCCGACATGCCACTTGGCGTAGCCGCGCTGCAGCACGACGAGGCGCTCGCGCATCGCCGCGTGGGCGTCCGGAAGGCGGTGGAACGGGATCGACGGATAGAGGTGGTGCTCGGTGTGGAACGGCATGTTCCACATGAGCAGACGCATCAGGCCGTTGGTCAAGGTCGTGCGGGTGTTGGTCAGGCCGTTGTCGTCCATGGTGCAGAGCGTGTGCTCGGTGAGCAGGTAGAGCCGCAGGAACGGCTGCCCGAGGAGTTGCGGCCCGATCCAGAACACCAGGGGCGCCCACCAGCCGATCAGCACCATACCGAGAACCGAGACGCCGAGCAGGACGGCGCACATCAGTCTGAGCGACCGGATGATGCGCGGCGCGGCGCGCTCCGTGATGAAGGGGTAGGCCGAGAGGTCGCCGCGCAGGCCGGCCCAGGCCACCTGGAGACGGGTGCGCCAGTAGGGCAGCGCCATCACGCGCCAGACATAGGCGTCGAGGGTGGAGGGAGGCAGCAACGCGAGTTCGGGATCGTGCTCGGGATCCTGCGTGTGGCGGTGATGGGCGAGGTGGAAGGCCGTGTAGAAGTGCCAGTTCAGGAGCGACGGGCAAGCGACCAGCCAGCCGACGACGGCGTTGGCCCGGCGCGAGCGGAACGCGGTCAGGTGGATGGTCTCGTGGATCGGCGCGAACAGCGCCGATTGCACGATGCCGAGCAGCATCATGGCGGGCAGCAGCGTCCACGGTCCGGAGCGCCAGACCAGCCAGCCGGAGCCGGCCAACATCAGGACATGCGCGCCGAGGCGCACCGCACCGCGCAGGTCCGAGCGCTGCGACAGCGCCTTCACCTCCGCGCCCGTCAGAATTCGTCCGCTCGCCGAAGCCATGGATCTCCCCGAGAGTTGCAGGCGCCTCGAAAAACACACGGTCGCTGCATCATCCGTGCCGGTGCCGCCGGCCATCGTCGCCGAACCGGCAACGCGCTCAGGCGGTCAGCGCCTCGGGCGCCGACGCGTCGAGACCGCCGAACAGGCGGCGGCCCGGCATCGCGGCCACGAGGCCGCGTGTGTAGGGGTGCTCGGGCGCGGCGAAGATCACGGCGGCCGGTCCCGTCTCGACGATCCGGCCCTGCTGCATCACCGCGACCCGGTCGGCGATCCGGGCGGCGATGCGCAGGTCGTGGGTGATGAACAGCATTGCGAGATTGTACTCGGCGCGGAGCTCCGCCAGCAGGTCGAGCACGCGGGCCTGTACGGAGACGTCGAGCGCCGAAACCGCCTCGTCCGCTACGAGGACGCGCGGCTTGAGCGCCAGCGCCCGGGCGATGCAGATGCGCTGGCGCTGGCCGCCGGAGAACTCGTGCGGGAAGCGCTCGGCCGCGCCGGCTTTCAGGCCGACCCGGTCGAGCAG
>NZ_VRVD01000470.1:0-3724 GCF_008040015.1 Methylobacterium sp. WL18
TCCCCGCCCTGCCGCCGGGCGGACTCGCCGCGCGGCTGGGCGGGGACGAGTTCGCGGTGCTGTACGATCCCGTCGCGGCGGGCATGCCCTACGCCGATCTCGCCGCCGGCCTGATCGCGGCCGTCGCGCAGCCGTTCGACGGCTTCGACGAGGGGCGGCTCGGGGTCAGCATCGGCGTCCACGCCCAACCCGAGCCCGACCTGATGGCGATGCTCAGCTGCGCCGACGAGGCGCTGTACGCCTCGAAGGCCGCGGGCCGGAACCGCTTCCGGCTGTTCGACGCCGGCCTGCGCGACTGCCTGGAGATGCGGCGCGAGCTGGAGCGCGACCTGTCGCACGCGCTGGTCGAGTGCGCCCTCGAAGTCTGGTTCCAGCCGATCTACGCCCTGGACGCCCGGACGCTGGTCGGGCTCGAGGCGCTGGTGCGCTGGCACCACCCGCGCCTGGGCTGGATCGCGCCCCCCGACCTGATCGCCGCCGCCGGCATGGCCGGCCTGACCGAGTCGCTCCTGCGCTTCATCCTCGATCAGGTCTGCCGGATGATGGAGATCCTGCGGGCCCGGGGCCTCGGCACCGTCCGGGTGGCGATGAACGTCTCGCCCCGAGAGATGGCGCAGATCCCGGTGGACGAGATCGTGATCGCGCGCCTGGCCGCCCTCGACCTGCCGGCCGCACTCCTGGAGATCGAGATCACCGAGGAGACCGCCCTCGATCTCGGCGCGGTCCAGGGCAAGCTCCAGGCGCTCTCGCGCGCCGGCATCCGGGTGGCGCTCGACGATTTCGGCATCGGCTACTCGTCCCTGTCCTCGCTCCGGCAGCTCCGGGCCGACCGGATCAAGATCGACCGCAGCTTCGTCACCGGCCTCAGCACCTGCGACGACAAGCGCGGGCTGGTCCTGGCGGTGCTCGGCCTCGGCACCTTGCTCGGGCTGGAGGTCGTGGCCGAGGGGGTCGAGTCGCCGGACGACCTGCAGATGCTGCAATCGATGGGCTGCCCGTTCCTGCAGGGCTACCATCTCGGGCGGCCGATGCCGGTGCAGAAACTGGAGGCGACCTTGTTCGCCGCCAGCCGGACTCAGGCGGCCTGACAGGCCTGCCGCCTCACCCCAGCCGGTAATCCGCCATCCGGGCGCGCCGGGCGCTGCGGCGGTAGGCCATCACCGAATCGGGCCACAGGGTGGTGTTGCGCCCGTCGGCGTCGAGGTACCAGCTGCGGCAGCCGCCCGTCTGCCAGATGCTGTCGGCCAGCCGCGTCCGGATCCGGTCGAGGAAGCGCGCCTGCGCCTCCGGGCGGACCTCGATCGCCCGGGCGCCCTTGCGCAGGGCCCCCAGGCAGTCGAGGACGTGCCGCGCCTGAACCTCGATCATGGATATGATCGAGTTGTGGCCCAGCCCGGTATTGGGGCCGAGCAGCATGAAGTAGTTCGGGAAGCCCGCGACCGTGATGCCCTGGTAGGCGCCCATCCCGTCCGCCCAGGCATCGGTGAGCCGCAATCCATCGCGCCCGACGAGGTTCATCCGGGTGAAGCTCCCGGTGACGTCGAAGCCCGTGGCGTAGACGATCGCGTCGAGGGCGTGCGCGTGGCCGTCCGCGGTGGTCACGCCGCCTTCGGTGATCCGGGTGATGTCGCCGGTCTCCAGCGTCACGTTCGGGCGCTGGAGCGCCGGGTAGTATTCGTCGGAGATCAGCACGCGCTTGCAGCCGAGGCGGTAGTTCGGCGTCAGCTTCGCCCGCAACGCCCGGTCGGGCACCGCCTTGGCGAGGTGGTGGCGGGCCAGTCCCTCGGCCTGCTTGGTCAGCTTGGAGACCTTGGTGAAGCCGAAGAGCGCGCGCAGCTCGTGCAGCCAGAACAGCCGCGCCCGCTCGAGCCGCCGGAGGAACGGCAGCCGCCGGTAGCGCGCCTGGGTGGCCTCCGGGATGGCGTGGTCGTGCTTGGGCATGATCCAGGGCGGCGTCCGCTGGAACAGGGTGAGGTGCGCGGCACGCTTGGCCAGTTCCGGCACGACCTGGATCGCGCTGGCCCCGGTGCCGATCACGCCGACGCGCTTGCCCGCGAGATCGACGGAATGATCCCAGGACGCCGTGTGGAAGGCCGGCCCCGCGAACGCGTCCCGGCCGGGCAGGTCGGGATAGGCGGGATGGTGCAGGCCGCCCATGGCCGAGACGATCGCGCGCGCCGTCAGCGGCCCGCGATCGGTCTCGACGTGCCAGAGGGCCCGGGCCTCGTCCCAGGTCGCCCCGGTGAACGCGGTGCCGAGCTGGATCAGCGGCATCAGCCCGTGGCGCTCGGCGGTCTCGCGCAGGTAGGCCTGGATCTCCGGCTGCGGGGCATACATCCGCGACCAGTCGGACTTCGGGGCGAACGACAGGGAGTAGAGGTGCGAGGGCACGTCGCAAGCCGCGCCCGGATAGGTGTTCTCCCGCCAGGTCCCGCCGATGTCGGCGGCCTTCTCGATTACCCGCAGGGGCCCGATCCCGGCCTGCCGGCAGCGGATCGCCATGGCGAGGCCGGAGAAGCCGGCCCCGACGATCAGGACTTCGAGGGTCGCCGGGGCGGACGCCGTCGCAGTCATCGCGAAGCCCCCGTGGACGCGGCGGCATTCGGCGGTCCGTGCGCCTTCAGGAAGGCGGCGGCCCCGTCGAGGGAGGCGCGCGCCTCCGGCAGCATGTGGGCGGCGAACTGCCAGGCATGGGCCACGACAGGGAACAGCTTCAGCTCGGTCACGACACCGGCCGCACGGGCCTTCTCGGCCATGCGGATCGAATCGTCGCGCAGGACCTCGCGCTCGCCCACGTGGAACAGGAGCGGCGGGTAGCCGGTCGGGTCGGCGTTGATCGGCGAGATCCGGGGATCGGCCGGGTCTGCGGTGCCGAGATACATCGTGCGGATCACCGCGAGCGCCCCGGGGTCGAACATCGCGTCGCGCCACGCATTCGTGCGCCGCGAGCCGTCCTCGGAGACGAAGTCGGTGGCCGGCGAGAACAGGGCGGCGGCCCAGGGCGTCGGCAGGCCCCGCGCCCGCGCCTCGCCGATCAGAACCAGGGCCATGTTGGCGCCGGCCGATTCGCCGGCGATGCAGGCCGGCCCCTCGGCCCCGAACGCCTGCCAGACCGCCGTCACGTCCTCGATCGCCGCCGGGAACGGGTGCTCGGGGGCGAGGCGGTAATCGGGGACGAAGATGGTGAACCCGCGGTTGGCCAGCGCGCCGGTCACCGGCCGGTGGGTGCGCGGCGAGCAGGCGATGAAGCCGCCGCCATGAAGATAGAGCATCCGCTGGCCGGACCCGGATTTCGGCCTGACCCATTCCCCCCGCACCCCGCCGACCGTGCCGGGCTCGTAGGTGACCCCCTTCGGATCGGCGAAGGCCGGCGCCTCGAAGATCCGGCGGAACGCGGCGGCGTCCCGGGCCTTCGACAGGGGGCCGCGCACCTTGGTGCGCACCATCCAGGTGCCGATATGTGCGCGCAGGCTCGCCATCTCAGACCTTCCCGCCGGACAGGCGCACGATCGTCTTCCAGTAGCCCACCGGCATCAGCCGCTGGATCAGCGCGGCGCTCTTCGCGTCCTTGCCGATCAGGATGCGGGGGCGGCGCCGCTCGATCCCCTGGATGATCGCGGCCGCAGCCTCCTCCGGCGAGAGCGTCAGCAGCTTGCCGAACGCCTCCCGGGCCTTCTCGTCCTCGACGCGGGCGCGCTCGGCGGCCTCCGGGTCGGTGGGCGGA
>NZ_VRVD01000471.1:0-3722 GCF_008040015.1 Methylobacterium sp. WL18
CTTCTGGCCGGCGCGGACATGGGCGGGCTCGCGACGGCCGGCGCTGGCGCCAAGGCCTCCGGCAGGACGGCCATGCGCAGGGCCGGCTTCTCAGGCTCAGCCGGCTTCGGCGTGACGGGAACGGCCGGAGCGATTCCGGCGACGGCCGGAAGACCGTCCTTCAATTCGGGCCAGTCAGCGGCCCGGCTCGACGGTCCCAGCTTGACGGGTGTCGGGGCTGCGAGCCCTGCCATCAGGGTCGAGGCGGCGACTCCGAAGCCCGCGAGCGCGCTGACACCGACCAGCCCGGCCAGGACCAGTCGCAGGCTGGGCTTGCGTCCGGGACGGAGATCCGGCGACCGATGCGGCCGGGTGTCGGACGGGTCCAGGGCGAGGTCCATCATGGTCCGGGGTCTCTGACACGGTGCACGACGCGCGCGACCGGGCCCCCCACGACCGGCCGCCGTTCTCCATCGTTGCGGAGATGGATCGACTCTGCCGTCGATAGAGAAACCGCAATACGGCGCAAAGATGTCGCGTCGTATCGGGTGCCCGGCCCATCTGAGCTCGGCTATCCACAAGATAAGCTGAAGCCGCTTAAGAATCCGTAGTCGGTTCGATTGCCGCGGTACGGCTTCGACAGCGCCGGGGCGCCGCCTTTCCCCGGGCCAGGGCCGTCATCGTCCGAAGCGACTCGCGGGACCCGGCGGCAGAGGCTTCGCCCACAGGCCAGCGCGAGCACAATTCCCGAAGGCGGCCACTGGCTTACGGGGAAAAGACGATGTGAATCAAAAAGCTAGCGCATCGAGCCGGTTCCGGTCGCCGGGACGATGCGCTATGCGTCTCGGCGTGGATACGACACCGACTCAGCTTCCCATCTCGGCTGCACCGCCCGACAGGCACCGCGCCGGCTTCTGGTCGTGGACCGATTGGTCGACCCGGGCCCGGCTCGTCGCGGTCGTGTTGTTCATCGACGCGCTGGCGGCTCTGATCTCCTGCGGGGTGATCGTGCTCAACGCGCGCAACGCGGTGCGGGTCGAGACCCGCGCCTCGCTGGCCACCGTCGAGTCCCTGGTCGCCGACACGATCCGCCTGTCCGACACCGCCTCGCCGGACACGCTGCTCCAGACCTTGGACCTCCGCTTCAAGGTCCTGCGGCACGTCCGCGTCGCGGTCCTGGAAGCGGACGGCGACCAGGTCGGCAAACCGATGCCGCCGCACCGGGCCGAGCGCGAGGCGCCCCATTGGTTCGCCGACCTGATCATGCCGCCGATCGAGCGCCACACCCTGCCGATCGTGGTCAACGGGCAGACCCTCGGAACCGCGCAGATCACCACCCAGCCGATGGACGAGATCGACGAGATCTGGGGTTATGCCCGGGCGCTCTCGATGACCACGCTGGCGATCAACGCCGCGATGCTGATCGCGCTCTATCTGGCCCTCGGGCGCATCCTGGCACCCCTGCAGCGGCTGGGCGCCGGCCTGACCCAGCTGGAGCACCATGATTACACCGCGCGCCTGGAGCCCCCCGGCGCCCGGGAGCTGGCGGTGATCGCCGAGCGGTTCAACAAGGTCGCCGCCGCGTTGAGCGAGGTCCGCGCCGCCAACGGTCGCCTCAACCGGCAATTGCTCACCGCGCAGGACGACGAGCGCCGCCGCACCGCGCTCGAACTGCACGACGAGTTCGGCCCCTGCCTGTTCGCCCTGGAGGCCAACGCCGCGTCGATCGCCCGGATCGCCTCGGGCGCGGCCGAGCCCAATCGTGAAAAGCTCGCCACCCGGGCGGCCGAGATCAGCGCCATCGTCGGGCAGGTCCAGACCGTCAACCGGGAACTCCTGAACCGTCTGCGCCCGCACGGGCTTGGGCAGGCGCCGCTCGCCACCTGCCTCGATCTGATGCTGCGCGGCTTCGGTCAGCGCCATCCCGGCACCGCCTTCGTCGGCCGGTTCGACGGCTTGGCCCGCGGCTATGGCGACCTCGTGGACCTCACGGTGTTCCGCTGTGTGCAGGAGAGCGCGACCAACGCCGTGCGGCACGGCGCCGCCACCCGGGTCGAGGCCGAGGCCGTGGAAGCGGACGGCCTATTGCGCGTCACGATCCGCGACGACGGGACCGGAATCCCGCTCGAACACCGCACCGGGCTCGGTCTGTCGGGGATGCGCGAGCGAGTCGAGGCGCTGGATGGTACCTTCGCCCTTGACAATGCCGGCCCCGGAGCAATCGTCAAGATCACGATCCCCGTTCCGCCGGAGCGGGTCGACGAGAACAACAACGCGCCGAGCGCATGAACGCCATCGCCTCCCAGATCGACGCCGCCGCCACACGCTTACCGGTCCTCGTGATCGACGATCATCCGATCGTCCTCCAGGGCTGTCGCCGGGTCCTCGAGGATTCCGGGGTCGAGACCATCGCGGAGGCGACCACGGTGGTCGGCGGCTACCGGATCTTCCACCGGCTGCGTCCGCCGGTGGTGATCTGCGACCTCACCTTCCAGGGCAGCGGCATGGCCGGGCTCGGCCTGATCCGTCGCATCCGCGCGGTCGCCCCGGAGACGCGCATCCTGGTGTTCAGCATGCACAACGATCCGGTAATCGTGGCGCGGGCGCTTGAGGCCGGTGCGCTGGGCTACGTGCTGAAGGACCACGCCTCGGCGGAGCTGTTCGAGGCGTTCGGCAAGGTCAGGGTCGGCGAGGTCTACCTCGACCGCCGGCTCGCCACCGAGGTCGCGATGCTGCGCGCCGACGCCCGCCGGACTCCCGAATCCCAGCTCACCCCCCGTGAGCAGCAGATCCTGGCGCGGCTGGCCCAGGGTCGCTCCTACGGTGCCATCGCGGCCGACCTGTCGGTGAGCTACAAGACCGTCACCAACGCCTGCTCGCAGATGCGCCAGAAGCTCGGCGTCCGGACGCTGGCCGAACTGATCCACGTGGCCGTCACGCACGCCCAGCGACAGGGCTGACGCCCTCACAGAAACCGGGCAGGAGCTGCCTTTGACCGACGGTGACACCGGCTCGAACGCGTTCTCCCGCGACGCGTGGGCGCGCAACGCGGTGGCCTACGAGACGATCCGGTCGATGCCGTTCAACGCCGAGCTCGCCGCCGGCACGCTGCGGCAGGATCGCTTCCGCCACTACATCGTGCAGGACGCGCATTACTTGATCGGCTTCGGCCGTGCGCTGAGCCTCGCCGCCGCGAAGGCGCCGGACCCGGACGGGATCGTGCAATTCTCGCGCGCCGCGCAGGACGCCATCGTGGTCGAGCGTGCGCTCCATGGCGGGTTCTTCCGGGATTACGCGATCGGCCCGGAGACCTTCGCGGCGACCGCGCTGACGCCGGCCTGCCACCACTACGTCTCCTACCTCCTCGCCGCGGCCTATGCCGAGCAGTTCGAGGTGCTCTGCGCGGCCCTGTTGCCGTGCTTCTGGATCTACAAGGCGGTGGGCGACGACATCTTCGCCCGCGCCGCCGCCGACAACCCGTACCGGGCCTGGATCGGCACCTACGCGGGCGAGGAGTTCGCCACGGCCGTGGCCGGGATGATCGCCGCCACCGACCGGGCCGCGGAGCAGGCGTCCCCGGTGGTACGCGCGCGGATGCACGAGGCCTTTACGCAGGCCACCCGACTGGAATGGCTGTTCTGGGACAGCGCCTATCGGGACGCGGCGTGGCCGCTGTGACGATCCCGAACCGGGCGTGACGCCGCCGCCGGACCTCAGCCGCCGGGCAATCCTGGCGGCGACGG
>NZ_VRVD01000472.1:0-3719 GCF_008040015.1 Methylobacterium sp. WL18
GCAGCACCGGCACCGCGTCCGGCCGGGACCGTCACGGTCGCGGTGCCGGTGCTGCCGCGCATCGCCAATTTCGACGACCTCGACCCGCTCCGGGCCGAGCCCGGGGTGTCGGTGGTGCTGGTCCGCCCCGGAACGCCGATCCCCGCGGAGGCCGCCCTGGTGCTGCTGCCGGGCTCCAAGACCACGATCGACGACCTGGATTTCTTCCGGGCCGAGGGCTGGGACGTCGACCTGCACGCCCATGTCCGGCGGGGTGGGCGGGTGCTCGGCCTGTGCGGCGGCTACCAGATGCTGGGGCGCAGCCTCGCCGACCCCCACGGGATCGAGGGGGCGCCCCGCACGGTGCCGGGCCTCGGGCTCCTCGACGTCGAGACGGTGATGACACCGGACAAGCGGCTGGCTGCGGCCACCGGCACGAGCCTGGCCGACGCGGTGCCGTTCACGGGCTACGAGATGCATATCGGCGCCACGCACGGCCCCGACGCGGCCCGACCGCTGCTGCGGCTCTCCGACGGGCGCACCGACGGGGCGGTCTCGGCGGACGGGCTGGTGGCCGGGACCTACGTGCACGGCCTGTTCGCGCACGATGCCCAGCGCGCGGCCTGGCTCGCCCGCCTCGGCACGGTCTCGGAGGGGGCGGGCTACGAGGCGGGGGTCGAGGCGGCCCTCGACGGCCTGGCGCGACACATCGCGGCCCATGTCGACTGCGACCGGCTGCTGGCGCTTGCCCGGTAGGCGAGGGCCGGGCCAGGGATTACTCTGTGTAATGCCGGCCCTCGCCACGAGGGGCCGCACGGCTCCAGAGGAACGCCAGATGCCCCCCACGCAATCCCCGGTTGGGGAAGATTTCGCCGAGAGCACCGTCCGCACGGTGACGGTGCGGCTGATGCCGCTGCTCGGCCTCCTCTACCTGATCGCCTATATCGACCGGCAGAACGTGTCCTACGCCAAGCTGGACATGGTCGGCAGCCTGGGTCTCAGCGAGACCGCCTACGGCCTCGGCGCGTCGCTGTTCTTCCTCGGCTACTTCCTGTTCGAGGTGCCGGCCAACGTGTTCCTGGAGCGGGTCGGCGCCCGGGTCTGGTTCGCCCGGATCATGTTCACCTGGGGCATCGTCACGCTCCTGCTCGGCTTCACCCAGAACGCCGCGATGTTCTACGTGCTGCGCTTCCTGCTCGGCGCCGCGGAGGCCGGCTTCTTCCCCGGCGTGCTGTTCGCGCTCACCCTCTGGTTCCCGCAGGAGCACCGGGCCCGGATGATCGGCTGGTTCATGATCGCCAGCGCGGTGGCCAACGCGGTCGGGGCGGCGATCGGCGGGGCGCTGCTCGGCCTCGACGGAGTCCTGGGGCTGGCGGGCTGGCAATGGGTGTTCCTGGCGACCGGGGCGCCGGCGATCGTGATGACCGTGGTCGTGCTGCTGATCCTGCCGAACGGCCCCGAGACGGCGCCCTGGCTGTCCCAGGACCAGCGCGACTGGCTCGCCCGCACGCTCCGGGCCGAGCGCGAGGGCGGCGGCCTCGTCGACCACGGCAATCCGTTCGCGGCGCTCCTCGACAAGCGCGTGCTGATGCTGGCCGGGGTCTACGTCTCGCTGCCGCTGGCCGCCTACGGGCTCGGCTACTGGCTGCCCACGGTGGTCAAGGGCTTCGGCGTCTCGAACCTCACCAACGGCTTCCTGAACATCATCCCGTGGGTCGCCACGGCCGTCGCCCTGTGGTGGGTCCCCCGCCACGCCGCCCGCACCAACGCCCAGGGCAACGCCCTGACCTGGCACGTGGTCGGGCCGGCGCTGGTCGGGGCGACCGGGCTGGCGTTGAGCGTCATCCTGCCGGGCAACGCCGTGAAGTTCGCGTGCCTGTGCGTGGCGGCGGCCGGGACGTTCTCGGCCCAGCCGGTCTTCTGGTCGATGCCCGCGACCTTCCTGCGCGGGGCGACCGCGGCGGCCGGGATCGCGGCGATCAACTCGGTCGGCAACCTCGGCGGCTTCGTCGCGCAGAACATGGTCCCGTTCATCCGCGACCAAACCAAGAGCGACCTCGTGCCGATGCTGTTCCTGTCCGCCTGCCTGGCGATCGGAGCCGGGGCGATGTTCGTGGTGCTTTCCGCCCTGCGGCGGGATGCGGCCAAGCGCGCGACGACGACGAGGCCCCGCGCCGCCTGAACATCGGTCGGCATCGCGCGTTATCCTTCATCGTGCCGCTCAATCCGGCACGATGATGCGACCTCGCGCTCCCGCGGGACATCATCGATGAGGGTACCGCAATGAGCGAAGGCATTCCGCTTCTGATCCTCGCCCTGGGCACTCTGGGCGGCGTCTGGTTCCTGGCTGCCGCGGCCCGGAAACAGGTCGCCGACGCCAAGGGTTCGCCGGAACGCTCGAGCGTGATCCGCGATCACGGCGGCGCGCCGCGCCAGAACATGCCGGGCACGGAGCACTGACGGATCAGCCGGCGGCGATCCGCCGGCAATGGTCGAGGGCGGCGCCGATCAGGTTGTCGCTGGCCTCGGGCGTACGAAAGGCCGAATGCGCCGACAGGACGACGTTCGGCAGGCCCGCGAGCGGGTGGTCGGGGGGCAGCGGCTCGACCGTGAACACGTCGAGCCCGGCCCCGGCGATCCGCCCGGCGCGGAGCGCCTCCACGAGGGCGTCTTCGTCGATCACCGCGCCCCGGGCGGTGTTGATCAGGATCGCGCCGGGCTTCAGGGCGGCGATGCGCGCGGCCGACAGGAAGCCGCGCGTCTCGTCGGTCAGGAGGAGGTGGAGCGAGACCACGTCGCTCTCGGCCAGCAGCCGTTCCAAGGGTACGAACGCGACGCCCGGATGCGTCTTCGGGGTCCGGTTCCAGGCCAGAACTCGCAGGCCGGCGCCGTTGCAGAGCCGCGCCATCTCGGCCGCGATCCCGCCGAAGCCGATCAGCCCGACGGTCTTGCCGGTGAGCTGGATCGCCTCGGTGCGCAGCCACCGCCCCGCCCGCATCGCCCGGTCCATCTCGGGCAGGCCTCGGGCGGCGGCCCACATCAGCGCGAAGGCGCATTCCGCGACCGCGGTGTCGCCGTAGCCCTTGATCGTGTGGACCGTGACGCCGCATGCGGCCCGGAGCGCCTCCGGGTCCATGTAGCTGCGGGCGCCGGTGCCGAGGAACACCACGTGCCGCATTCCCGTGCAGGCGCGGGCCACGTCGACCGGGAGGGCGGTGTGGTCGATCACCGCGATCTCCGCGCCGGCGAGCCGGGCGGGCAGGTCCTCCGGGGCGATGTCGGGCTGGAGGTTGATCGCGAACGCGGGATCGTCCGGCCGCAGCAGGCGGCGCGCCACCGCCGCCAGGGTCTCGCTGGCATCGACGAACACCGCGCGCATCGGCTTCTCCTTAGTCCCGCTCAACCCGGCGTAGCGCATCCTCCCGAAAGGTGGGTGCCGGCTTTCGGAAAAAGATGATGCAAACCAGAGCCCTGGCGCAGGCCGTACCGTCGGGTCAGCCCATCGCGACGAGCCAGAGGGCGAGCAGCGCCAGGACGAGCCCCCCTTGGATCAGGCAGGCCGTGCGGTAGAGGGTCAGCGCCCGGGCGATGTCGTCGGCCGTGGCCTCGGCCCGGCCGTCGCCCATATGGGCGTCGGGGACGAGGGTACCGTCATAGACCCGCGGGCCGGCGAGCCGCAGGCCGAGCGCCCCGGCCATGGAGGCCTCGGGCCAGCCGGCATTGGGCGAGCGGTGGTGGCC
>NZ_VRVD01000473.1:0-3686 GCF_008040015.1 Methylobacterium sp. WL18
GCCGAGCAGCGCCCGGCGGTTCAGGAAGACGGCCTCGGGCGTGGCCTCGATCTCCGGGATCTCCCACCCGCGCCTGCTCCGGATCAACATCGCTTCTCCTCGCCTGTCCCGCGCGAACAGCCCACAGATCGGTCGGCACCGACAGGGGTACAACCGCCGCAGTCTCACCATTCGGCGATCGGGACAGACGGTTACGTGCGCGGCCGACGACGATCCGCCGCGGGCCCGCTCAACCGGGCGGCGTCTCGTCGCGCAGGACCCGGCGCAGCACCTTGCCGACATTGGTCTTGGGCAGGGCGTCGTGCAGCACCACCCGGCGGGGCACCTTGTAGCCGGTGAGCTGGGTGCGGGCATGCGCCCGCAGGGCGTCGGTGGAGACCGCCGGGTCCTTCATGACCACGTGGGCGACCACCATCTCGCCGGTCTCCTCGCTCGGCGCGCCGACCACCGCGCATTCGAGGACCGCCGGATGGGCCGCCAGCACCTCCTCGACCTCGTTCGGATAGACGTTGAACCCCGAGACGAGGATCATGTCCTTCATCCGGTCGACGATCTTGATCTGGCCGTCCGGCTCCATCACGGCGACGTCGCCGGTGCGGAAGAAGCCGTCGGGCGTCATGGCCCGGGCGGTCTCATCCGGGCGGTTCCAGTAGCCGCGCATCACCTGGGGCCCGCGCACGCAGATCTCGCCGGGCTGGCCTGGCGGAACCGGCTTGCCGGAGGCGTCGCGGATCGAGACCTCGGTGGACGGGAACGGGAACCCGATCGTCCCGGAGAACTCCGTCATGCCGGGCGGGTTGGCGCTCACCACCGGGGATGTCTCCGATAGGCCGTAGCCCTCGAGGATGGTGTTGCCGGTGAGCGCCTTCCACCGCTCGGCCACCGGCCGCTGCACCGCCGTCCCGCCCCCGACGACGAAGTCGAGGTTCGAGAAGTCGACCGTGCCGATCTTGGGGTGGTTGATCAGCACGTTGAACAGCGTGTTCACGCCCATCAGGCACGTGAAGCGGTGGCGGCTGAGGGTCTTCACCATGCCGTCGCAGTCGCGCGGATTGGGGATCAGCAGGCACGACCCGCCGTTGCGCATGAACTGGAAGAAGCAGGCCGTCAGCGCGAAGATATGGTAGAGCGGCAAGGCCGTGACGGCGCAGCGGAGGATGCTCGGATCCTTCGCGTTGAACCAGACCTGCGACTGCTCGACATTGGCCATGATGTTGCGGTGACTGAGCATCGCCGCCTTGGCCACGCCCGTCGTACCGCCGGTGTATTGCAGGAACGCCAGGTCCTCCGGCCCGACCGGCACCGAGGCGTGCGGCATGCCGCTGCCCCGGCGTAGGGCGGTCGTGAACGGCAGCGCCAGCCCGTCGGGCAACTGGAACGGCGGCACGGCCTTGCGCACGTGGCGGCTGGCGAGGTTGATGACCTGACCCTTGAGCCCGAGCCCATCGCCCGGGCCGACCAGGAGGACGCGCTCCAGCGTCACGTCGGCCAGAGCTGCCGCGACGGTCGCGCCGAAATTCTCGAGGACGATCAGGAAGCGGGCGCCCGAATCGTTGATCTGCTGGGAAAATTCCCGGGGCGTGTAGAGCGGGTTGACGTTGACCACCGTCCCGCCGGCCGAGAGCACGCCGAACAGGGCCACCGCGTAGGCCGGCACGTTCGGCAGCATGATCGCGACGCGGTCGCCCTTCGCCAGCCCCTGGGCGCGCAGCCAGGCCGCCAGGGCGCGCGCCTGCTTGCCGAGGCCCGCATAGGTCAGGGTCGAGCCGAAGCAGAGCATCGCCGGACGGTCGGCGAAGGCCGCGACGCTGGTCTCGAACAGGTCGACCAGGGTGCCGAGGCTGTCGACGTCGATCTCGGCTGGAACCCCCGGCGGGTAGGCGGCGAGCCAGGGGCGGGGCGAAAGCTGTGCGAACGCCGGATCCATCTCGGACCCGTGCGTGCGTGCCGTGGCACCGTGCTCGATTACGCTGGCCTCGCGCATCGCGTCGTCTCCCGCGAGCCCGACTCTCGACGGTCGGGTCTCGTCCCTACGCAGAACCCTCAGACTGTGGGCGAACCCACCGCCACTAGCAAGGCGCCGCCGTCAGGCGGCCCGACGTAGCCGGCTCAATGTCGTGAGGGCGACGTGCGGCAGGGCGGCGACGACGAGGAGCAGCGCGGCAAGGCCGGCCTCGGGGAGACGCATCCCCCGGAGCGGCCAGGATCCGAATCCCAGCGGGACCGCGAGCCCGATCACGCAGGCGCCGAACCAGAGCGCCAGGTACGCCAGCAATCCGGCCCCGATTCGCCGCAGGCGCGGGCGCAGGGGCCGGTTGGCGGCCAGGGCGGACAGGCCGAGGGTACCGCCGAAGATCGCCGCCGCGACGCCGGCGCCGAGCCCGTAGGCCAGCCATAGGGGCTGATGGGTCAGGAACGCCATCCCGCCGGTGGCGTAGCCGCCGCGCAGGACTAGGCCCCCGAAGGTCGGGTACAGGCCGACCGCGATGAGGGCCGCCGTGCCGAGCGACGCGAACAGGATCCTTCGGAAGGTGGAGGCCGGCCCCGGCCCCGCCGCGACCGTCGCGAGATGCGCGATCCCGTAGACGAGCGCGAAGGCGAAGAGCGGATAGCGGGCGATGAAGTAGCCGTAGATCCAGGGCTCGAAAGCCTCCGGCACGGCGGAGCGCTGGCTGAAGCCGGTGACGGTCACCAGCGCCAACGCCGCGAGCATGGCCAGGATCGGGGCCGCGGCCAGGAGCATCTTTCTCAGATCGGCCACAGACGCATGGGTCTGGTCACGCGCAACGGACTTCACAGGGCGCGCCCCTATCAAAAGATTGTTCCGTTGCAAATTTCCGGATCACGCCGGCGCCTGAGCACCCACCTTGTCATCCCGGGGCCGCGCAGCGGAGCCCGGGATCCATAGCCGCCGACCGATCAAAACCTGGCCTCGTCTGCGGTTATGGGTTCCGGGTTCGCCTGCGGCGCCCCGGAATGACAAAAGGGGTTTGTCTTGCTGTCGTTGATGCACCAATCGACGGCATCTCCGACGCTGCACGGCTCAGACAGATGATCCGCCTCACCGCGCCTCGTAATGGTCGCGCACCAGCCGGTCGAGCAGGCGCACGCCCCAGCCGGCGCCCCAGCTGCGGTTGATCTCGCTGGCGTTCGACGACATCGCCACGCCCGCGATGTCGAGGTGCGCCCACGGCACCTCCTCGACGTAGCGCTTGATGAACGAGGCCGCGGTGGCGGCGCCGCCATGACGGCCCCCGGTGTTCTTCATGTCGGCGAACTTGGAATCGATCGCCTTGTCGTAGGCGGGGATCAGCGGCATCCGCCAGACCTTCTCCCCCGTGGCCTCGCCGGCGGCGTTGATGTTGGCGGCCAGCGCGTCGTCGTTGGAGAACATCCCGGCGATGTCCTGGCCGAGCGCCACGATGATCGCGCCCGTCAGCGTCGCAAGGTCGACCATCGCCTTCGGCTTGGCGCTGCGGACCACGTGGGTGATCACGTCGGCGAGCACGAGGCGGCCTTCCGCGTCGGTGTTGATGACCTCGATGGTCTGGCCGGACATGGAGGTGAGGATGTCGGACGGGCGGTAGGCGCCGCCGTCGGGCATGTTCTCGACGATGCCGATGGCGCCGACGACGTTGCAGCGGGCCTTGCGGGACGCGAGCGCGTGGAGCGCGCCGACCACGGCG
>NZ_VRVD01000474.1:0-3679 GCF_008040015.1 Methylobacterium sp. WL18
AGGCACCCAAGCCCGCCGCTGCCAAACCCGCCGCCCCCGTCGTGCTCAAGGCCGAGCCGGCCGAGGCCGATTCGGGCAGGGCCGAGCCGGCGGGTGACACCGAGGCCGTGGTGGCCACCGAGACCACGGCGGCCGGAAAGATCCAGACGATCCGCGTGAACGTGGATACGCTCGAGCACCTGATGACCATGGTCTCGGAGCTTGTGCTGACCCGCAACCAGCTCCTCGAGATCGCCCGCCGGCACGAGGATTCGAGCTACAAGGTTCCGCTCCAGCGCCTGTCCCACGTCACCGCCGAGCTGCAGGAAGGTGTCATGAAGACGCGCATGCAGCCGATCGGCAGCGCCTGGCAGAAGCTGCCGCGCGTCGTGCGCGACCTCTCGGCCGAACTCGGAAAGCAGATCGACCTCGTGATGGTCGGCGCGGAGACCGAGCTGGACCGGCAGGTCCTCGAGGTGATCAAGGACCCGCTGACCCACATGGTCCGCAACTCGGCCGATCACGGCCTCGAGTCCACCGCCGGGCGCATCGCGGCGGGCAAGCCGGCCCGCGGCACGATCCGCCTCGCCGCCTACCACGAGGGCGGCACGATCACGATCGAGATCGCCGACGACGGCAAGGGCCTCGACCTCGCGGCGATCCGCAAGAAGGCGGTAGAGCGCGGGCTGGCGGCCCAGGCCGATGTCGAGCGGATGACCGACGCGCAGGTCGCCAAGTTCATCTTCGACGCCGGGTTCTCGACCGCGGCGGCGGTCACCTCGGTGTCGGGCCGCGGCGTCGGCATGGACGTGGTCAAGACCAACATCGAGACCATCGGCGGCATCATCGACATCGCCACCACGGCGGGCCGCGGCACCACCTTCACCATCAAGATCCCGCTGACCCTGGCCATCGTGGCCGCCCTGATCGTGCGCGCCGGCGAGCATCGCTTCGCGCTGCCGCAGGTGGCCGTGCTCGAACTGGTGCGGGTCGATGCCGGGGCGCAGCGGGTCGAGCGCATCAACGGTTCGCCGGTGCTGCGCCTGCGCGAGCGGCTGCTGCCGATCGTGTCGCTCACCGGTCTGCTCGGGCAATCGGCCGACTCGGGCGAGGAGGCGACGCAGGCGGGCTTCGTGGTGGTGGCCCAGGTCGGGCGCGAGCGCTTCGGCATTCTGGTCGACGAGGTCTTCCACACGGAGGAAATCGTCGTGAAGCCGATGTCGGCCAAGCTGCGGCACATTCCGATGTTTGCCGGCAACACGATCCTCGGCGACGGCGCCGTGGTGCTGATCGTCGATCCCAACGGCGTGGCCCGGCAGGTCGCCCAGGGCGTCCAGGGCAGCAACAGCCATGCCGATCCCGACGCCGAGGCGGAGATGTCCGACGGCATCGACTCCAAGACCACGCTCCTGGTGTTCAAGGGCGGCCAGGGCAGCTTCAAGGCGGTGCCGCTCTCCCTGGTGACCCGCCTCGAAGAGATCGAGTGCGACAAGGTCGAGTGGCTGGGCGGCCGTCCGCTGATCCAGTACCGCGGCCGGCTGATGCCGCTGGTCCCGGCCGACTCGGCGATCACGATCCGCTCCGAAGGCACCCAGGCGCTGGTGGTGTTCTCCGACGGCGAGCGCGCCATGGGCCTGGTGGTCGATGAGATCGTCGACATCGTCGAGGAGCGCCTCGACATCGAGATCGCAGCCGACCGCTCGGACCTGATCGGCTCGGCGGTGCTGCGTGGCCGCGCCACCGACATCATCAACATCGCCCACTTCCTGCCGCTCGCCTACGACGACTGGGCGCGCGGCCCGAAGAAGTCGGAGCAGGTCTCGACGCTCCTTCTGGTCGACGACTCGGCCTTCTTCCGCGACATGCTGAGCCCGGTGCTGAAGGCCGCGGGCTATCAGGTCATCACCGCGGCGAGCGCCGATGCCGCGTTGGCACTCCTCCAGTCGGAGACCCGGATCGAGATCGTGGTCACCGACCTCGAGATGCCCGGCCGCAGCGGCTTCGACCTCGTCGCCGCCATGCGGGCTTCCGAGCCGCGCCTCGCCGGCCTCCCGGTGATCGGCCTGACCGGGTCGGTCGGGGCCGAGGCGGTGGAGCGGGCCCGGGCGCTGGCGATCAGCGACCTCGTGGCCAAGTTCGACCGCAGCGGACTGATCGCGGCCCTGGCCGAGATCAGCGCCACGGATGTCTCTCAAGCCGCCTGATCCCGGCACCGCCCGCCCTACGACGATCGAACCCGGAGAGTTCTGATGCAGGCTGCCAATGCCAACGGCGCCGAGACCGGCCCCACCGACGACTATGTCACCGTGTTCGTGGGCGACACCCTGTTCGGCCTGGCGATCGAGCGCGTCCACGACGTGTTCGTCCCCTCCGGCGTGACGCCGGTGCCGCTGGCGCCATCCGAGATCGTCGGCCTGCTGAACCTGCGCGGCCGCGTGGTCACGGCGGTGTGCCTGCGTCGGCGCCTGGGCCTGCCCGATGCCGTGGTGCAGGACGAGAAGGCCAATCCCAAGATGGCGATCGGCCTGGAGCAGGGCGGCGAGACCTTCGCGCTCGTGGTCGACGGCGTCGGCGAGGTGCTGAAGCTCGGCACCGACAGCCGCGAGGCGGTGCCGATCAACCTGGATCCGCGCTGGCGCAACCTCGCCACCTGCGTCCACCGCCTCGACGGCCGCCTCCTGGTGATCCTCGACGTGGACGCGCTCCTCGGCTTCAGCGCTGCCGGCGCGAAGGCCGCGTGAAGGAGGGGGTATGAAAGCGCCACACGAGACGACCTGCCTGGTGGTCGACGATTCCGCGGTGATCCGGAAGGTCGCGCGGCGGATCATCGAGGCCCTCGGCATCAATGTGAGCGAGGCCGAGGACGGCAGCGCCGCGCTCGAAGTCTGCGCGGCCGGCATGCCGGACGCGATCCTGCTCGATTGGAACATGCCGAACATGGACGGCTACACGTTCCTCCAGGCCCTGCGCCAGAGCGAGGGGGGGACCGTCCCGAAGGTCCTGTTCTGCACCACCGAGAACGATGTCGGGGCGATCGCCCGGGCGCTCCGAGCGGGGGCGGACGAGTACATCATGAAGCCCTTCGACCGCGACATCCTGGCGGCCAAGCTCGAACAGGTCGGTCTCGTCGCAGACGCGGCCTGAATCGGCGCCGACCCCAACCGCGACCCAGTACCCGAGGCAAACATCATGGCCCTGAGCCCCGCGGTCGTCCCGCTTCGCAGTCCGCCTGCGCAATCCACGACATCCACGGCGGCTCCGATCCGGGTGCTGATCGCCGACGATTCGGCCGTCGTGCGCGGGCTCGTCGCTCGTTGGATCGCCGAGGCCGGGTTCGAACTCGCCGGGACCGCCTCGAACGGCCGCATCGCCCTGGAGATGATGGCCAAGCACGACCCGGACGTCGTGCTGCTCGACATCGAGATGCCGGAACTCGACGGCAAGACGGCGCTGCCGCGCATGCTGGCGATGAGCCCGAATCTCCAAGTCGTGATGATGTCGACGCTGACCACGCGCAACGCCGACATCTCGCTGAAATGCCTCGCCCTCGGCGCCGTCGACTACATCGCCAAGCCCGAGAGCAACCGCGGCGTCACCACCTCGGAGACGTTCCGAGTCGAGCTGATCGAGCGCGTGCGGGTGTTCGGCGCCGCCCGGGCCCGGGCCCGGCGTCCCATGGGCGCCCCGGGCGCCCATGGGA
>NZ_VRVD01000475.1:0-3670 GCF_008040015.1 Methylobacterium sp. WL18
GCCTCGGCCGCGGCGATGCCATGGCCACCGGCGCCTCGACGGTCGTCCCGCCGAGCCCCGAGCAGCAGGCGATGCTCGCCGAGCTGTCCGCGACCCCGGCCGGCCCGCGTTTCGACCGTCTCTACGCCAGCCAGCAGATCCAGGCGCACCAGATGACGATCGCCATGACCCAGGCCTACGCTCAGGGCGGCCCGAACCCGGCCCTTCGCAATTACGCCCAGCAGGCCCTGCCGGCCCTTCAGATGCACTACGACCACGCCCAGCGTCTCCCGGGCGCGATGTGATCTTTTAGGATCGCCCGGCTTCGGCCGGGCGGCACGGCGAGAGGCGGCAGGCGCGAGCCCGCCGCCTTTCTCGTGTCTGGTCGCGACGAAGATGTCCTGCCTTGGACACTCCCACCCCCGCGCCCTCATCCTGACGCCGGCGGACTTCGAGGGATGAGGGGAAGGTTTGGATATCTGGCGTGCGGATACGTCGCCCCGCGGAGCCCCTTCCAGTCAAACCAGCCTATGAGCCGAGTTCGACCGGATCGCGATCGCGCCCGGTGCTCCGCCTCGAAGCAGCCCCTCAGTCGCAGGCCACCGCGGTCGGCAGGATCTTGCGGCCGGCATCGTCCACCGCCGGGTGGAAGTCGCCGGTCTCCGGATTCCGTACCAGCAGCACGCCGTTGGCGACGCCGAAATGCGCGCCGTGGATGTTGAGCCGGCCGTCCTCGACCCGCTCTTTGATGAACGGGAAGCTCAACAGGTTCTCCATGCTCTGGCTGACCATGGCGTGCTCCATCCGGGTCAGGTAGTCCGGCGCGCTCGAATCGCCGGCCTTAGCCTCCGCGGCGCCCACCAGAGAGACCCACTTGCCGATGAAGTTGCTGCTCGAGAGCGGCGCGGCCTTGTTGGCGAAGGCCTTGATGCCGCCGCAGGTGGCGTGGCCCAGCACGACGATGTGCTTCACCTCGAGCGCCTGGACCGCGAACTCGATGGCCGCCGAGGTGCCGTGATAGGCGCCGTCCGGCTCGTAGGTCGGCACGATGTTGGCCACGTTGCGGATCACAAACAATTCACCGGGGCCGGCATCGAAGATCGCCTCCGGGGCCACGCGGCTGTCGCAGCAGCTGATCACCAGGATCTGAGGCTCCTGGCTCTGAGCGAGCTGCGCGAAGCGCCGCCGCTCGGTGGGAAACCGGTCGGCCAGGAACGCGCGGTAGCCCTCGGTCAGGAATTCAGGGAACATGCCATCTCCTTCAGGTTCGGGATCTTCGCAGGTGCGAGATCCGCATCAGTGATCGTGCCAAGTCAGAACGCGCGGCCGGGGCGGAATAGTCCCGGCCGCAAGATCGGCTGCGAGATCGGCCAGCCCTGCCGGCTCGACGCGCTCGCCGCTCGCCTTGAGTTCGGCCAGCGGCCACCAGCGGGTTCCGATCACCGGGTTGTCCTCGGTCTCGGCGAGCCGGCTGGTATCGATCCGGTCGTCGGGTAGGCGGGCCAGGAAGTAGCGCTCGCGGGCGTCCCGCGATTGGCGGAACAGGTGGAACGGGCCGTCGCAGGCCGCGACCTGCGGACCGATCGCGACGTCGTCGCGTCCGATCTCCTCGCCCAGTTCCCGCCGGCAGGCGGTGACGTGATCCTCGCCGGGCTCCAGGCCGCCACCGGGCATGAACCAGAAGCGGAGCGGCTCGCCATCCGGCCCCCTGGCGTGGACGGAGGCGTAGGCGATCAGCAGGATTCGGTCCTGCGGGTCGAGGACGATCGCCCGGGCGATGTGGCGGATCGCGGGTGTGTTCGGTTCGCTCATGCAATTGAGCTAGAGCGCGGCCCCCCGGACGGACACCGCTCTGCCACGATCACCAAGTTGTGAGCGATCGCGAGACCTTGCTGTAGCGGCTCACGGCACACGCGCGGCCGGCGCCCAGATCACCATCGGCAGACCGTACGCATCCCGCTCCAGCGGGTCCGGCAACGGCACCGCGCGGCCTTCGAAGATGTCCCGGGCCACCACCAGGGCGGCGAGGGCGTCGAGATGGTCGTCGGCGGGCATGCCCTTCGTGCGGGCCTCGATCAGGGCGACCGGCAGGCCCGCCGCCGCCAGCAGGCTCCGGCGCAGCGCATGGCCCTCGCGGGCCCGGGCACCCTTCTTGGGCAAGCCGAGGGGCCGGAGACCGTTCAGGGCGTGGAAGGCGACCTCCGGGTGGACCTCGTGGACGCGCGCCAGCGCCTCCGGCCGCGCCCGCAGCAACGTGTCCACCGCGCGGACATAGCGGAAGATGTTGTAGCCCTGGATCGAGGGCGCGACGGGCGGGTCGCTCGTCGCCCGGGCGATGGCCTTGGCCGCGTCGTAATCCGCCGCGTAGACCGCCGCCCGGGCCGGCATCGGGAAGACGGACGAGCGTGCCGGGCCGAGTCTGAGGCGGGCGGCCCTGTCGGCGCCCCGGCCGCCGGAGAAGATCCGGTCCGGCAGGCCGATCGGTATGTCGATGCCGACGATCAGCGGCTGCTCCGGCGCGTCGAGGAGCGCGGCCACGTCGGGGAACAGGGCACAGCGGTGCCGGCCGGGATCGTCGAGGTCGAGGAGCGCCCCCGCCCAGGCGCCCCGGCAGCCGTCCAGCCCTGCGACCCAGCGCGCCATCCCGTCCCCGCATCCCGCGATGCGTTCTTGCCCGGGACGCGGTGGAAAGCTATCGGCCACCCGAAGGGCATTGCCGCCGGCCCGGGAGAAGCGTGATGAGCGAGATCCGTCCCCGCCGCAGCGTGCTTGCCATGCCCGGCTCCAACGCCCGCGCCCTGGAAAAGGCGCGCACGCTGCCCGCCGACGTGATCCTGATCGACCTGGAAGATGGCGTCGCGCCGGAGAAGAAGGCCGAGGCCCGCGCCCTCGTGGCCGCCGCGGTCTCGGGACCGGGCTTTGGCCGGCGCGAGGTGGTGGTGCGGATCAACCCACCCGAGACCGAGGACGGCGAGGCCGACCTTGCGGCGCTGGCCGGCGCCGGCCCGGACGCGATCCTAGTGCCGAAAGTGCGCAGCTCCGACGCGCTGATCATGGTGGGCGCCCGCCTGCGCCGGCTCGGGGCGCCCGCGGCGACGCGGATCTGGGCGATGATCGAGACCCCGATGGCGGTGGTGAACGCCGCCGAGATCGCCGGGGCCGCCCGGGACGTGGACGGAAGGCTCGCCGCCCTGGTCATCGGCCCCAACGACCTCCTGAAGGCGGCGCGGATCCGCCCCCCCGGCCGGGCCGCCCTGGTGCCCTGGCTGATGACTGTCCTGGCCGCCGCCCGGGCCTACGAGATCGAGGCGATCGACGGGGTCTTTTCGGGACTCGACGACGCGGCCGGATTCGAGGCGGAATGCGCGGAGGGCCGCGACCTGGGCTTCGACGGCAAGATGCTGATCCACCCGAGCCAGATCGGCCCGGCCAACGCCGCGTTCGGGCCCGACGCGGCCGAGATCGCGGAGGCCCGCCGGGTCGCCGCGGCCTTCGACGCACCGGAGACCCAGGCCCACGGGGTCATCGCGCTGGACGGGCGCATGGTCGAGCGCCTCCATGTCGAGGCCGCACGGCGCACCCTGGCCTTGGCCGAGGCAATCGAACGGCTCGGCGCGTGAACGAGCTCCCCGAGGTCGGCCTGCGTCTCCTCGACCCGCGGCTGCCTGGCTGGGGCTTCCCGCGCTGGGGC
>NZ_VRVD01000476.1:0-3651 GCF_008040015.1 Methylobacterium sp. WL18
CCGCGGGCGGCGGCGACTCGCCGGGTCGGAGCCGAGCCGCGCCATGCGGGCGCGGAACTGGGCCTCCTCGAGCGCGTCGTGCCCGGTCACGGTGGAAGACGGGGGGAGGGGCTGGCTGGACATGCTGGGCTCGCGAAGATCGGGGCAACGGGCGAGCCCGGTCGCGATGCAATCGGGGTCGCCCTTCTGGGCTTGATGTGACGCGCTCGCCGACGCCGAGTCGGTAACCGTCCGGCGCAGCGCGCCGGATATCGGACCCGTCACGCTGCGATCGCCCCTTCATTCGCATCGTCGTTTTCGCGAAGGCCGGCGGCCCCCATTCAGGACGATGCTCTCGGCGGGGTGCGGCGGGGCTTTCCCCCGCAGACCTCAATCGATCAGCCGCTTCAGCAGCGCGAAGTTGTCCTGGATCGAGAGGACGGTGCCGATCATTTCGCCGCGCGCGCAGGCGCTCGCGCCGACCAGCCCCAGCCAGCTCCCCGGGGCGGGACGCGCGCTGCAATCGGCGACGCTGCCATAGAGGAGCATCGCCACCGGCAGGACGAAGATCGCAAGCTTGAGAAGACCGAACGCACGTCCGAAGACGCTCCTACGGGGACGCGGCGGCGCATCCCAGTCGTCGTCCCAATCCGCCTCGGGGGCGGCCCTGTCTCGACGGTCCATCGCGCTGCCTTGCCCGGCCGGATCGATATTCGCCGCCGAAACTGACACGCTTTCGTGAAGCGCCACCTAAAACGGATGTTTAAAGGCGGATGAAATCGACGCCCGGTACCAGGACGCGCACCGTCAGGCGGCCAGCGCCCGTCTCACGGTGGCGCGCAAATCCGCCAGGGAGAACGGCTTCGTCAGCACGTCGGTGACGATCGCGTCGAGACCGCGGGCCCGCTCCCGCTGATCGGCGAAGCCGGTCATCAGCAGAATGGTCAGGTCCGGGAAGTCGCGCTTGGCGGCGAGCGCCAGCGCGATGCCGTCCATGAGCGGCATGCGGATGTCGGTCAGCATCAGGTCGAAGCCGCCATCGGCCTCGTTGAGCCGATCCAGCCCGTCGCTGCCGTCATTGGCGGTCACGACGGCGTGGCCGTCGATCTCAAGCCCCCGCTTGAGGAAGCCTCGGACGGTCTCTTCGTCATCCACGAGGAGGATGCGCGCCATGGGGTCCCGTAAACGTTCCTGATCCTGGGCCTGATTCGGAGGATGTCCCGCCAGGATGAGACTTCAGGCCTGCTTATGGATAACAGATCACGAACGGAACCGTTGCGCTGTCAAGGCACAACTCGGGAAAACAATCGCATCCCCATCCGCCGGGACGAAAATGCCGCGCCGTCCAGCGGACCGATCACGCCTCGTCGAACAGGTCCGGATCGCCGCTGTCGAAATCGACCACGCCCACGAAGGGCAGTTGCCGGTAGGCGTGGGCGGCATCCATTCCGTAGCCGACTACGAACACGTCCGGGCAGGTGAAGCCGACGAAATCGGCGTCGATCGTCACCGCGCGCTTGCCCGGCTTCTCCAGGAGCACCGCGGTGAGCACCCGCTTGGCGCCCCGTGCCATGAGCAGATCCTTGGCGAACACGACGGTCCGGCCGGATTCGAGGATGTCGTCCACCAGCAGCACGTCCCGCCCGCGCACCTCGCTCTGCACGTCGCGCAGGATCTCGACCTGCCCGCTGGAGACCGTGCCCGTACGGTAGCTCGATAGGTGCACGAACTCGACCTGCGGCGACAGCCCCACCCGGTGCAAGGCCCGGAGCAGGTCGGCGGCGAACATGAAGCTGCCCTTGAGCACGGCGACGACCAGAAGGTCCTCCGGGTTCGCCGACAGGATCTCCTGCGCCAGCTCGGTGTTGCGCTTGGCGATCGCCGCCTCGTCGAACAGGGGGCGGACGCGCCGCTCGGGGATGCTCATCTGACGGGTCCCGGAGGTTTCTTTTTTGTGCGGGCTCACCGCCGCGATCGAGACCGACCTTAACGCCCAGGACCCGCCGGGGGAACACCGGATCAAGCCGGCGGCCTGCCGTCAGCCGTTGTCGCCGCGGATCGCCGCGATCACCGCCTCCGTGACCGCGCGGGTCGTGGCCGTTCCGCCGAGATCGGGGGTGTGCAGGGCGGGATCGGCGGTGACGCGCTCGACCGCGCGCATCAGCCGGTCGGCGGCGGGTTGTTCGCCGAGATGCTCGAGCATCTGGCAGGCGGTCCAGAAGGTCCCGACCGGGTTGGCGATGCCCTTGCCGGCGATGTCGAAGGCCGACCCGTGGATCGGCTCGAACATCGAGGGAAACCGGCGCTCCGGGTTGATGTTGGCGGTGGGCGCGATGCCGAGCGATCCCGCCAGGGCCGCCGCGAGGTCCGACAGGATGTCGGCGTGCAGGTTCGTCGCCACGATCGTGTCGAGGGTCTGGGGCTTCATGGTCATCCGCATGGTCATGGCGTCGACCAGCATCTTGTCCCAGGCCACGTCCGGGAAGTCGGCCGCGACCTCGGCGGCGATCTCGTCCCACATTACCATGGCGTGGCGCTGGGCGTTCGACTTCGTGACCACGGTGAGCAGCTTGCGCGGGCGCGTACGCGCCAGCTCGAACGCGTAGCGGATGATGCGCTCGACCCCCGAGCGGGTCATCATCGAGACGTCGGTGGCGACCTCGTTGGCATGGCCCTGATGGACCCGCCCGCCGACGCCGGCATACTCGCCCTCGGAATTCTCGCGCACGATCACCCAGTCGAGTTCCGGCCCGGTGACGTGGCGCAGGGGGCTGGTGATGCCCGGCAGGATGCGGGTCGGCCGGACGTTGGCATACTGGTCGAACGGCTGGCAGATGGCGAGCCGCAGGCCCCACAGGGTGATGTGGTCCGGCACGTCCGGCGCGCCGACCGCGCCGAAGAAGATCGCGTCGTGGCCCTCGATCTGCGCCAGACCATCCTTCGGCATCATGACGCCGTGGGCCTTGTAGTAGTCCGAGCCCCAATCGAACCGGTCGAACGCGAATCCGAAGCTGCCGTCGCGCTCGGCGAGGGCGTCGAGCACTTCGATGCCGGCGGCGATGACCTCCTGGCCGATCCCGTCCCCCGGGATGGCGGCGATGCGGTACTGCTTCATGGCGTGGCCTCCGTTTCTGGGACCCTACGCCATTCAGGACGCGTCGGCGTCCCCCGCCAGGAGGGCACAGGGCCGTTTCCGCCTCGACAGCGATGCGTTGGCGACCATCTCGGCCCCGCAAATCAGCCGGAGTGGGGGGACGCTCACAAGAGGCGAATGCCGAATGCGCGCTGCCCTACGCCGGCCGAACGATCGTTCTCGCGCGCCACGGGGCATCCGCAAACGCAAAAGGGGTCGGCGATCCGCCAACCCCTTGCGCAGTCGTCCTGAATGGATGGTACCACCGCCCCGGCTCGAACGGGGGACCCCCAGATCCACAATCTGGTGCTCTAACCAACTGAGCTACGGCGGCACTGGCGGGCGGTGTATCGTGGGCCGCGGCAGTTTTCAAGACGATGTGTGCAGGCTGATGCGGTGTCGGTGGACGCAGGGCGGATTCGCCTCATAAGTGCACCGACGAAACCGCGCATCGGCCAGGGCGGATCGGGGGTAGGGGCGAGCGTGAGCGCGCGAGAGCCAGCGGCGGGCGCGACCGGGAGCCGGGATCGGGGCCAGGC
>NZ_VRVD01000477.1:0-3637 GCF_008040015.1 Methylobacterium sp. WL18
CTGTCGGCGCCTGGTCAAGGATTACGAGCGTTATGCCAGCACGCTGGCAGGACTTCATATGGTCGCCTTCGTCTGTCTCATGCTGAAACAGGCCGAACGACTGATGACAGGTGCATAACACGCTCTAGTCCCGCCGGCCGAGCCCGGACGTTCGGCTCGGCCGGCTTCACCCGTGCTGGCCTGCGCATTCCCGCATCGCAGCCCGGATCCTTCTCGGCGGCAGGAGACGTCGCAGCGCGGCAGACGCGCGCTCTCCCTCCCCTCCTCTGCGGGCTTTCATTCACACATCGGCTTGCGAAAGCCGCGACGCGCCCCCTCTCCCGTGCGGGAGAGGGTTGGGGTGAGGGATGCGACCTCTCCGGAAAGACCTGATCCCTCACCCGGCTCTCTGCGAGAGCAGACCTCTCCCGCACGGGAGAGGGGACCCGCGCTCCATCCTGCGCCCGCGCTGCCGACGCCGATGCGTGAATCCGGCAGCCCGCACGGGACAGGGGACCCGCGCCTTCTACGGCCTACGGAACAACCACAAACCCGTGTCGTCCGTGGCCACTCGGAAGAGGAGGGCGCCGTCCACCGGCCGATCTGTGACGGGAGCGCGGTCGTGCCGGATGCCGCGCCCGCCTGGATCCCCGGTCATCGGCCTGATGCAGTCCTGCCAGCACCGCGGCTTTTCGCGCGCCGCGGCACCGACCGTCACCCCCTGGTCACACCCCCCGAGCAAACGTCCCGTGCGAATCGCGTTGGTGCGCCGCTTGCACTGCGTATTCGACCCCGGGCGAGGCGGCGTGACGCTCTCCACAGGCGAATAGCACGGGGCGGAACCTTCGGCATGGCGCCGGAATTAGTTTCGGAATAGAGTAAGTCCGGGAGCACAAAGGTAAACGGCAGTTCATCGACAGATCCAGGTTGGCAAGTCCCGTTGGAGTGTTGATCCATGAAGCGACGCCGCACACGACTTGAACTGGTTGAAGACCGCACGCCCCGTGTTCACCGCACCCGCTTCGACGAAGAACGCAACCTCAGTCCGATCCAACCGCTCACCGACCGCCAGGCCGAATATCTCGACGCCCTGGCCAGCTCCGCCCAGGTGATCGTCCTCGGACCCGCTGGCACCGGCAAGACCTACATCGCCGGGACCCGCGCCGCCGACCAGCTCCGGCAGCGCCGCATCTCCAAGGTCGTGATCACCCGCCCGAACGTGCCCTCGGGCCGCTCGCTCGGCTTCTTCCCCGGCACCCTGGAGGAGAAGATCGCCCCCTGGGTCGCCCCGCTGACCGAGGCTATGAAGGAGCGGATGGGCCAGGCCGCCTTCGAGATCGCGCTCAAGACCGGCGACATCGAGATCGTGCCGTTCGAGGTGATGCGCGGGCGCACCTTCAAGAACTGCCTGGTGATCCTCGACGAGGCGCAGAACACCACCACCGCCGAGATCAAGATGTTCCTGACCCGGATCGGCGACGACTGCCAGGTCATCATC
This sequence comes from Methylobacterium sp. WL18, assembly GCF_008040015.1. Classification (NCBI taxonomy): domain Bacteria; kingdom Pseudomonadati; phylum Pseudomonadota; class Alphaproteobacteria; order Hyphomicrobiales; family Methylobacteriaceae; genus Methylobacterium; species Methylobacterium sp. WL18. The sequence continues at coordinate 1,478 of NZ_VRVD01000477.1, forward strand.
AACGGCGACGTCTCTCAGACCGACCTGCGCGAGACCTCGGGCCTGCGCACGGTGATGCACCTGATCAAGAGCCGGATGATGCCGATCCCGGTGGTGGAGTTCACCCGCGACGACATCGTCCGCTCCGGGATCTGCGCCGAATGGGTGAAGGCGTTCGAGGAAACGAATCTCTAACCCAGAAGTTGATGGCGGCGGGTCCTCGCGGGCCCGCCGTGCCCTCACCGGCACGAGACGGCTCTCCGAACCTCCCGTCCGGGAGGATGAACCGGGCGCCATGCCCGGAGATCAGAACATTGGAGTCTCCTCGTGAGGAAACTGACTTTCGCCTTCGCGGTTCTCGCCTCGATCGGCGGCGCCGCTCTCGTCCAGCCGGCCAGCGCCGCCCCCGGCCTGCCCTCGGGGATCTCCGCACCTGAAACCGTCACGCAGGTCCGCATGCACCCGGTGGAGCGGCGGATGATGCACCGGCGCATGGAGCGCCGGATGATGCACCGGCACATGCACCGCAAGATGATGCATCGCCGGATGATGCGCCGCATGTGATCGCGATGGGCGGGGCCTTCGGGCCCCGCTTTCATGTCCGGCGCGCGTTCGCGTCGGGAACGCGTTTCCGGCGTTGCTCCGCACCCCGCGGATTCCTATCTCGTCACCTGAGAATCGCGCAGTCAGGCGGCCGATGCGGCAGCCGGCCGATCCGGGAGACCACGATGCCCCCCTCGAACCGACTGTTCGACGACCTCGCCCGCCTGATGACCGACGCGGCCGGCGCCGCCCAGGGCGTGCGCCGCGAGGCCGAGACCGTGGTCAAGGCCCAGGCCGAGCGCCTCGTGCGCGACCTCGACATCGCCTCCCGCGAGGAACTCGACGTGCTGCGCGACCTCGTGACCAACCTGCGGGCCCAGAACGACGCGCTCACCGCCCGGGTGGCCGCCCTCGAGGCCAAATCCGGCACCGCCGCGGCCGGCGCGGCGGGGCTCAGCGAGGCGATCTGAGTCCGCACGGCAACGCTTCAGGCTTTTGCACAGGAAGCGCAGCCGACGATTTCGTTTCCTGTTCACCGAGCGTGACCTGCACTTTGTGTCGCGAGTCACGGCCGGTCTATAGTCGGGCATAGGGTGATTCGACGGCCGCCGGGCGATGTCCGCAGCGCTTTGACAGTCGATCGCGTCACCCCCGGCCCGTCTCCGACGGTCGTAGCAAGTTCTCGGAGTGTTCTCACACTCCTTCTCGCGTCCCCGTCACGTCGGGCTGGATCGATTCCGGGCCGTCCTTTTGGATCGTCATGCCGCTTCTCCACGTCGACTTCCACGACCCTGACCGGAACGAGCATCCGCTCGACGTCGTCGAGCGTCTGGCGTCCCTGCGCGACTGGATCTTCGACCGGGCCGAGACCGACGAGATGTCGATCACCAGCCCCGGCCGGTGGACCGACTACCATGTGGCGTTCACCTGGATCGAGGATGTCGAGGCCCTGCACGTGGCCTGCGCCTTCGACCTCAAGGTGCCGGAGCGGCAGCGGACCGAGGTGCTGCGCCTGATCGCGATGATCAACGAGCAGCTCTGGATCGGTCATTTCGACCTGTGGTCGAGCGACAGCGTGGTGATGTTCCGGCACGCGCTGCTGCTGGCGGGCGGCGCGGTGCCGACCCACCCGCAATGCTCCACCATGATGAAGACCGCCGTGGATGCCTGCGAGCGCTACTTCCAGGCGTTCCAGTTCGTGCTCTGGGCCGGCAAGAGCGCCCGCGAGGCGCTGGACGCCGTGCTGTTCGAGACCGAAGGCGAGGCGTGACGGCCGCCCCCGACGCCGCGCGGATGCCGCCGTCCCTGGTCCTGGCCGGGGCCGGCAAGATGGGCGGCGCGATGCTGGCGGGCTGGCTCGATTCCGGCCTCGATCCTCATGCCACCACCATCGTCGATCCGGTGCCGTCCCGCGAGATCGCGGACCTGTGCAGCGCCCGCGGGATCCGGCTGAACCCGGCGGAGGCCGAGCCCGGCGCCGTGCTGGTGCTGGCGATCAAGCCTCAGGGCCTGGAGGCGGCGGCGCCCGGCCTCGACCGGCTGGTCGGCCGCGACACGCTGCTGGTGTCGATCCTGGCGGGCAAGACCGTCGCGGACCTGCGCGCCCGGCTGCCCCGGGCCCGGGCCGTGGTGCGGGCC
>NZ_VRVD01000478.1:0-3634 GCF_008040015.1 Methylobacterium sp. WL18
GGGGTCCGGAGAACAGGCCGCCGGAGCCGGCCTCCCAGACCGAGACCGAGACCATGTCGCCGATGCCGATCACCGGCTCGGTGGAGGGGCGGTGGTCGCCGAAGGAGGCGAGCAGGCTGTCGAGGGGCCGGCCGCGCAGGGCCTCGATCACGGATGGGGTGACGTCGATGATCTCGTAGCGGGCGAGCGTGCCGCCGTCGGCGGTGGCGACTTCCGCGCCGGCCTGGATCGCGCTCGCCGTCGGACCCGCCGCGGGCAGGTACGAGCAGCCCGACATCGCCGTCGCGGCGAGCAGAGCGAGGGAAAGTTTGCGCATCCAGATGTTGCCCATCGGTTTTGCCGAGCCCGTGCCTAGCCCATAGCGGCCGGGGTGTCCGTAGCGGGTGGGCCACACTGCGCCCGCGACGGCCGAGCGAGCGGTTTCATCCTCACTAAGCACAGCTTTTTCGGGGCACGCCGACGAAAACTTTACGGCCGGAGCCGGAACGGCGCCCCTCAATTGGCTTGGCTCACCGTCGTGCTGATGCGCTCGTAGATCGGGGTCATCCGGGAGCCGTAGTATCGGATACTGCCGGCCGCGACGATGAAGATCAGCGCGCCGATCAGGGCGTATTCCATCGCGGTGGAACCGCTGGCGTCCGGGGCGAAGCGCGGCAGCGCCCGCCGGGCGAGGTCGCGCCCACGGATGCGGGATCGTCCGGAAGCCGCCTTCGATCCCTCGCAGCTCGGCTCCGCCATCCGTGACTCCGACTTCCCGTGCGCCCGGATCCGCACCCGATCGTATCGCGATCGGGCTCGTCTCCCGGCCCCTGGTTCAACACGCTCGCGCACGCATAAACCGGTATCCACGCCAACGATGAGCGCTCTCGCCGCCCGGCGCGATGGAAACGTCTAACCGGAGTCCCATTGCCGCCGGCTTAATAGTGTCTTCGAAACATCGCCTTCGCGACGTGGATCCGAACGACGAAAGGCCGGCGCCCGTGAAGGCGCCGACCTTTCGACATGTCCGATGACGCGGCCCGGACCCGTCCAGGGCGCGTCGTGCCGGGGTCGCTCAGGCGTGGCCGGCCTTGTGGCGCAGGTCGTCGATCCGCTTGGACGCCTCGGCCTTGTCGATGTCCGAGTCGAAGGCCTCCGGCTCCTTGGCCTCTTCCGACAAGGTCTTGAGGTACGAAGCCTGCGCCCCGGTCATCGGCTCGCCGCCGGTGGTCCACTGATCCGGATCCTTGATCTGGTTCGAGACGTCCTTCGGATCGGTCTTCGGGTTGTCCTGGGTCGCGTCGTGCTTGTCGGCTGCCTTGGCCATGGGACCCTCGTTCCTGAAATGTTCTGTCGTCGCCGGGGAGAACGTGCCGCCCCAGCGGGGGTTCCACGGGTTGTCGGCGCATCGCCTGCTGTTCCCCAGGAACCTTTCCTTCCCGGCCGCCGAGCCTATTGATGAACCCCATGGCGCAGCGTGGCGCCCCGGAGCGGCGTGGTCCGGATGAGCGCGGGTGGGCGGATGCAGAACGAAGCCGGAGCGGCCGCGCGGGCGGCGCAGGTCCTCGTGGTCATGGGCGTCTCGGGCTCGGGCAAGAGCACCGTCGGCGCGCTGATCGCCGAGCGGCTCGGCTGGATCTTCGTGGACGGCGACAGCTTCCACACCCCCGAGCACGTGGCCAAGATGCATGCGGGCCACGCGCTGGACGACGAGGACCGCGCGCCCTGGCTCGCCCGGATCGCGGTCTGGATCCAGCATCGGCTGGAGGCCGGCGAATCCGGCGTGGTGGTCTGCTCGGCCCTGCGCCGGGCGTACCGGGACGTGCTCACCCGCGGGAGCCGGCGCGTCCGCATCGTCTACCTGGACGGCGACAGGGCCCTGGTGTCCCGGCGCCTCGCCGAGCGCCACGGCCACTTCATGTCGCCCCGGTTGCTGGACAGCCAGTTCGCCACCCTGGAGATCCCCGGCCCCGACGAGCACCCGGTCATCGTGGGGATCGACGCGCCGCCGGAGGCCGTCGCCGACCGCGTCGTGGCGCAGCTCGCCGCGGAATCCCCCCTCCCCGCCGGGAGGACCTGAGCGATGGCGACGAAGGCGACCTGCATCGCCCTGGTGATCTCCGATGTCGACGGCACGCTGGTGACCGACGACAAGCAGCTCGCCGCCTCGACGGTCGCGGCGGTGAAGCGCCTGCGCGCGGCCGGGATCGGCTTCAGCATCGCGTCGGCCCGGCCGCCGCTGGGCCTTCGCGGCCTCGTCGACGCCCTCGGCCTCGACCTGCCGATGGGGGCGTTCAACGGCGCCAGCGTGGTCCGGCCCGATCTCTCGACCATCGAGGAGCGGCTGATCCCGGAAGCGGCCGCGCGGGCGGCGCTGGAGTGCCTTCAGGCCGAGGATCTCGACGTCTGGGTCTTCGCCGCGGGGGCCTGGTGCCTGCGCGACCCGGAGGGCCCCTACGCGGATCTCGAACGCCGGACGATCGACGCCGAGCCGCGCGTGGTGGCCGATCTCGGCAGCCTGATGGGGGCGGCCTCGAAGATCGTCGGGGTCAGCCGGGACCACGCGCACCTGGCCGATTGCGAGGCCCGGATCGGGACCGCGCTGGCCGGCCGCGCCACCGTGCACCGCTCGCAGGCCTATTATCTCGACGTGACGCCGCCCGGGCTCGACAAGGGGCAGTTCGTGGCCTGGATGAGCGCGCATCTGCGCATCCCGCCCGAGCGGATCGCGACCTTCGGGGATGCCGGGAACGACCGGCCGATGTTCGCCCGCAGCGGATTCTCGGTGGCGATGGGCAATGCCGAGCCGGGCGTGAAGGCGGCTGCCAGCGCCGTGACGGACGGCAACGGCGCGGACGGCTTCGCCCACGGGGTCGCGCGCTTCATCCTGCCCTGAGCGTCCAGGCCCACACGCTGTGGATAACCGGGATGGTTAACCGACGGCGCCGCCCTGTGGCGGACAAGGCACAGGAGCGCCCGACACCCCGCTCGCCCACAGGCTGCCGGATCCGGGCCCCTTTCCGGCCTCATTTCCCCGCGACCTAGCTTGACCACAGTAGAAGCAGGACCGGGTCTCGGAATGCATCGCCTCTTCCTGGCTGCCGCTCTCGCGGTCGTGCCCGTCGCCGCCTTCGGGCAGGGCGCGCGCGACAACATCGATGCGCTGATCGAGCAGCAGGCCAAGGCAAACGGCGTCCCGGCGAGCTTCGTCCACGCGGTGGTCAAGCGCGAGAGCAACTACAACCCGAAGGCCAAGGGCGGCAGCGCCCTCGGGCTGATGCAGATCAAGCACGCGACGGCGCGCAGCCTCGGATACACCGGCGACGCGGCCGGCCTGTACGATCCGGCGACCAACCTGCGCTACGGCGTCGCCTACCTGGCGGGCGCCTACCGCACCGCCCAGGGCAACGTCAGCCAAGCCTACCAGTACTACAACCGCGGCTATTACTACGCGGCCAAGCGCCAGGGCATCTCCAGCGAGGTCGCCTCGGTGGTGGCCCCCGTGGCGGCCTCGGCCAGCGCGTTGGCGAGCCTGTTCGGCGGCGGCGTCACGGATTCCGGCGCCGCCTCCGGGGCCCTGGCCTACGCACCCACCGCCGCCACGGTGGCGGCGGTGCCGAGCGAGACGGTCGAGGTCCCGCTCCCGCCCCGGCGT
>NZ_VRVD01000479.1:0-3621 GCF_008040015.1 Methylobacterium sp. WL18
GCCTACCTCGCCGACGTCATCACCCGCATCGTCGAGGGCCACCCGCAGCGCCATCTCGACGATCTGCTGCCATGGGCCTACCCGGCCATGCCAGCCCTCAGAGCCGTGGCCTGAAAACAGCGCTTACGGCTAAACTAGATCACTGTCGCGCTCAAATGATGCACGGCGCACGTAGTTATCCACGCCCTTGCGCGGAGAGGTTTTCGCTGACTCCTTCGTTGGATGGGTCGAAGCGAACGTTAGCGGCTTAGAGCGCTTAAGGAACGGCCCCGAGCGGGGTTTTCAGCGTTGGTTTGGCATGGCCAGGCCGCTTCTCCCCGAAGATCTCTGGGATGAGATCGCTCCGCTCCTCCCGCCGCCTCGGCCCCGTCCGAAGCGCGGGCGTCGTCTAATTGAGAACCGGGCCGCACTGCCGGGCATCCCTTTCGTGCTGCGCTCGGGCCTGCAGTGGGAGATGCTGCCAGTCGAGATGGGTTGCGGCTCCGGCCCGAGTTGCTGGCGGCGGTTGCGGGATTGGCAAGCGGCGGGCGTGTGGAGCCGCCTGCATCACGTGTTGCAGGAGCGTCTGCCTGCGACTGGTGAGATAGATTGGAGCCGGGCTTGCCTAAACAGCGCATCTGTCCCGGTCATAAAAGGGGGCCTGCCAACGGCCGGAACCCGACGGATCGAGGCAAGCCGGGCACGAAACGCCACCTCGTCATCGACGCGCGCGGCACCCCGCTCGGCTTCTGCCTGAGTGGGGCCAACCGGCACGACAGCATCATGATGACGACTACCCTCGATGTCATCCCGCCTCTGCGGACTGGTCAACGAGGACGACCGCGGCGCCGTCCAGACAAGCTGCACGCTGACAAAGCCTACGATGCCAGACCCCGTCGGCACGAATGCCGGATGCGCGGGATTGTACCGCGCATCGCACGCAGGGGCATCGAGAGTAGCGAGAGACATGGTCGTCACCGTTGGGTGGTCGAGCGCACCCACGCTTGGTTCAACCGCTTCCGTCGATTGCCCATCCGCTACGAACGGCGCGCAGACATCTACAAGGCCTTCACGAGCCTCGCGGCCAGCCTCATCACCCTCAACAGTTCAGACGGTTCTTTTAGGCGCTCTTAGATGTGTTTCATCCATAGCCATTTCTGATCTTTGGTATCTCTGTATTCATCGAACATTACGTCTGAAGCTATGATTTCTGTGCTAAGCAGAGATGATTTCCTAGCAATGATATCAGGGTTAAAATTTATCACTGCAATCGAGTGGCTCTTCAAAAATCGATTGGTAATTTCTTTTTCAATATCGAGCATAGACCTAGTCGCAGTATTGTGAAGTTCAACTAGTATATCAGCGTTCTTTAATCTCGGCGTCAGGTCTATATTTAGTAGATCGATCTCATGGCCTTCAATATCGCATATAACTAATGTTTTATCGGAAATTAATTTTTGAAGATCCTCATTCTTGCAAAATTTACGAATAACAAGATTTTCTACTCCATTTAATGAGGCGAGTCTACGCTGTTGTTCGCGAGAAATTGGATCAACATCGAAAGCGAATACAGTCGAACTTGGGCATTTCCAGGCAAGTCCGATTGAATAGAAGCCTTCTGCGCTACCTACATCTACAATTTCATTATAGCTAGATGCAATTATATCTCGCAAGATTGGGTGAAGCTCAAATTCATAGGTTCCAAGCCACTTTGGTTCGATTGGACCCCACGTTATTTCGTCTATATATCTCAACCCCGCAAATGGACCACTTAGTATTTTGATGTCTCGATTATCGAATAATGATTTTCGACTGCTTGTTTGTCGATCTCTAAATATTTCATAATTGATCTTTCGCCTGATGCGCGCTGCTCGTAATCTCATGAAATCAGGGGCAATTTTATACAATAAATTCCTGACGACATTCTTCATTCTGATCAAATCCCAACTATTGGCAGACCAATTTGATATAGCTACATATCACATGCCGTTGTCAAATTTAGTGTCGAGTTCGACCGCTATGTCGACTAATATGACCGCAAAGGTATGCCCGCTCGGACACCGGGGAAGGCGGGCAAAAGTCCGTCCGCTAGGGTTGCGCCCGCTTTTCGGACGTGTGTTTAAGCGGACGCCAATTCAACGGACAAGCATCCCTCATGCCAACAGTCCTCTATGCCCGCGTGGGCACCGCGGATCAGACCATCGCCCACCAGCGAAAGTAGGCGGGGGTGTCAGGGTTCAAGATCGATGCAGTGGTGGCGGATGAGGGTGTGTCGGGGGTCTCCACCATCCTCGCATAGCGTCCGCAGGGCCGCCGCCTGTTCGACATGCTCCGGGCCGGGGACGTGCTGTTAGTTCGGTGGGTGGATCGCCTGGGCCGCAACTACCAGGACGTGACGGAGACCGTCCGCGAGTTCATGCGCCGCGGCGTCATCGTGCGGACCGTGATCAACGCCATAACCTCCAACGGGGCGACCCGCGACCCGGTGCAGAAGGCCGTCCGGGACGCGTTGATCGGCTTCATGGGCGCGACCGCCTAGGCCCAGGCGGAGGCCACCAAGGAGGCCCAGCGCGCCGGTATCGACCATGCCAAGGGCCAAGGAGGATGCGTATCTCGACCGGAAGCCGTCTTACAGCGCGGCGCAGCTCGCCGACGTGGTCGCCGGCCTCGATCGGGGCGACGCGATTGCCGCTATCGCCAAGGCCACGGGCCTGACCCGGCAGACCGTCTACCAGGTCCGGGACAACCGGGTGGAGGCCGAGGCCGCCCTTGCTCGGTGGGCAGCCTGAGTGAAACCGGTTGCACTCACTTCGGCGGGTCCTGGTTGTCCGGGGGCTCGTGTCTTGGCCGCCGCCTGTGGCGCGGTCCGCTGACAAGGCCGGTGTTAGCGACGATGGCTGTAGCCGCGGCACCAATGATCGCGGCGACGGCGTAGAGGATCTGAGGGTCCGACATCAGGCATCCCGTAACGGTAATGCCAGAGTGTTAACGAGGACACATCACGGCCCGCTTAATGAAAGCGGTACGTTAACCTCTTGGTGGATCGTAAGCGCTGTCCTCAGGCCACAGCTTTGAGGGCTGGCGTTGGCTGGTAAGCCCATGGCAGCAGATCATCGAGGCGCCGCTGCGGGTGCCCCTCGACGATGCGGGTCATGACTTCGGCCAGGTAGGTCTGCGGTTCGACGCCGTTGAGCTTGCAGGTCTCAATCAGCGAGGCGATCACCGCCCAGTGTTCGCCCCCGCCGTCGGATCCGGCAAAGAGCGCATTCTTGCGATTGAGGGCCAGCGGTCGGATCGCCCGCTCGACGGTATTGGAGTCGATCTCGACGCGCCCGTCGTCGAGGAACAGGCTCAGCCCCGCCCAGCGGGTCAGGGCGTAGCGGATCGCCTCGGCCAGGTTGCTCTTGCGGCTCAGGAGATTGAGCTTCCCCCCGCAGCCACGGCTCCAGCGCCTCGACCACCGGCCGGCTTCGTTCCTGACGGGCCGCCCGTCGCTCCTCGGCCGAGCGCCTGTCTGGGATTGCCCCTGTTTGGTGGATACCGAGAACGCTTTCGCGTGAGGTGTTTGTCCAATGCCGAAGAGCCGTCCGCCTTACCCCATCGAGTTCCGCCGACAGATGGTCGAGTTGGCCCGCGCCGGGC
>NZ_VRVD01000047.1:0-17312 GCF_008040015.1 Methylobacterium sp. WL18
GGCCTCGGCTTTCGGCACGCCGTAGGCCATCGGGCCGCGGGCGATCGCCTCGCCGACCCTCTGGCGCGGGTTCAGCGCCGCGAACGGGTCCTGGAACACGATCTGGATGCGGCGGCGTGCGACCCGGAGCGCCTCGCCCCGCAGGGCCAGGAGATCCTGGCCCCCGAAGCGGACCCGGCCCGAATCCGGCTCGGCCAGACGCAGGATCATCTGCCCCAGGGTCGACTTGCCCGACCCCGATTCGCCCACCACCGCCACCGTCTGGCCGGCCGACAGCGTGAGGGAGATCCCGTCCGCGGCGACCACGCGCCGGGCCGGACGGAACCACCCCTGCCGCGTGATGAAGGTCTTGGAGAGCGCCTCGATCTCGAGCAGCGGCGGCGACGCCGCATTCGTCCTGCGCGCCGGGCGGCCGCTGCCATGCGGCACCGCGGCGATCAGTGCCCGGGTGTAGGGGTCGCGAGGCGCGGTCAGGACCGCTTCGGCGCTGCCCTGCTCGACGACCCGGCCGTCGCGCATCACCACGACGCGGTCGGCCATCTCGGCGACCACGCCGAAATCGTGCGTGATCAGCAGGACGCCCATCTGCCGCTCGCTCTGGAGGCGGCGGATCAGCGTGAGGATTTGAGCCTGCGTGGTCACGTCGAGGGCGGTGGTCGGCTCGTCGGCCACCAGCAGCGCCGGATTGTTGGCCATGGCGATGGCGATCATCACCCGCTGGCGCTGGCCGCCCGACAGCGCGAACGGAAAGCTGGCCCGGATCCGCGCCGGGTCCGGCAGGCCGACATCCTGGATCAGCGCGCCGACCCGCGCTCCGACCGCGGCGCGCGGCGTTTCCGGCGCATGGGCCCGTATGGCCTCGGCGATCTGCTCGCCGATACGCTTCAGCGGGTTCAGCGCGCTGAGCGGCTCTTGAAAGATCATCGCGGCCTCGCGTCCGCGGATGGCGCGCATCTCCGCCTCGGACGCGGTGGCGATGTCGCGACCGCGCAGCGCGACCGCGCCGCCGGCGACCGTCACCCCCGGCGGCAGCAGGCCCAGGATCGCATGGGCGATCATCGACTTGCCCGACCCCGACTCGCCCACGAGGCAGACGATCTCGTTGGCGCCCACCGTGATCGAGACGTCGCTCACCGCCTGGGCCCGGTCGGCGCCCCGCGGCAGGCTGATGGAGAGGTCCGTGATCGAGAGGACCGGCCGGCTCATGCGCCGCTCCGCCGGGCAAGCCGCGGGTTGAGCGCGTCGTTGAGCGCCTCGCCGACGAGGTTGATGGCGAGCACCGTCACGAGGATCGCGGCGCCGGGGAAGACGCTCGTCCACCAGGCCTGCCGGATGACCGTGCGGGCGGCGCCGACCATGTAGCCCCAGGACATCAGGTTCGGATCGCCCAGACCGAGGAAGCTCAGCGCGCTCTCGATCAGGATCGCGGTGGCGACCGTGAGCGAGCCGGTGACGATGATCGGCGCCAGGGCGTTCGGTAGGATGTGGCGCAGGACCAGGGCCGCGGGGCGCTCGCCCTGGCAGGCGGCGGCCCGCACGAAGTCCCGGTTCTTCAGCCGCAGGAACTCGCCGCGGGTCAGGCGTGCCAGCGGCGGCCAGCTGATCGCCGCGATCGCCAGGATCTCGTGAGCGAGCGACGGCCCCAGGGTCGCGACCAGCAGCACCGCCAGGATGAAGCCGGGGATCGTCTGGAACAGCTCGGCGATCCGCATCAGCACGGCGTCGACGAGGCCGCCGAACCATCCGGCCGTCGCCCCGATCGCTACGCCGACCAGCAGCGCTGCGAGCGTCGAGGCGAGGCCGATCGCCAGCGAGACCCGGGCGCCGTGGGCGAGGCCGGCGGCGATGTCCCGGCCCATCGTGTCGGAGCCCAGGGGCAGATCGGGGCTGAGCGGCGGCTCGAAGGGCGCGCCGACCATCTCCCAGGGATCGACCGGGACGAGGAGCGGCGCGAAGATCGCCACCGCGACCACCGCCACGAGCAGCACGAGGCCGATCACCCCGCCGGGGTTGCGCAGGAACGCCCGGATGACCCCCATCAGGCGGCCTTCGCGGAGGCGGCGATCCGCGGATCGATGAGCCGCGAGAGCAGGTCGGTCAGCATGTTGATGAGGATCACGAGCACGGACATCACGAGGAAGATCCCGAGCAGGACCGGATAGTCGCGCTGGCTGAGGGCCTCGAACACCAGCCGACCGAGGCCCGGCCAGGCGAACACCGTCTCGACCACCACCGAGCCGCCGACCAATGCGCCGGCCTGCATGCCGGCCACCGTCACCACCGGCAGGATCGCGTTGCGGATCATGTGGTCGCGGATCACGCGGCCACGGGTGAGGCCCTTGGCCCGGGCGGTCTTCACGAAGTCCTGGGCGGCGACCTCGACGATCGAGGTCCGCATCAGGCGGGCGTAGACCGCCAGATAGACCGCGGCGAGCGACAGGACGGGCAGGATCAGGTGCGCCAGCACGTCGCCGACCTGCCCCAGCGGCGAGAACGTCGTGCCGACGCTGCGGTAGCCGAAGGCCGGCAGCCATTCGAGCTGGACCGAGAAGACCAGCACCAGCATCAGGCCGAGCCAGAAGACCGGCATGGCGTAGAGCACCAGCGCCACGAGGCCGATCAGGGTGTCGGACCACCGGCCCGCCCGCACCCCCGAGAGGGTGCCGAGCAGGATCCCGGACCCGAGCGCCAGGGCGAAGGCCGTGCCGGTGAGCAGCAGGGTCGCGGGCAGGCGCTCCAGGACGAGGCCGAGCACCGGCCGCTGCTGCCGGTAGGAATAGCCGAGGTCGAGCCGCAGGACCCGGCCCAGATAGGTCGCGAGTTGTACCGGGTAGGGCTTGTCGAGGCCGTATTCCGCCCGGAGCTGCCGGAGAAGCGTCTCGTCCGAGGCGCCGGACTGGCCCGCGATGACCTGGGCCGGATCGCCGGGCGCCGCGTGGACGAGGGCGAAGTTCACGCTGGCGATGACCAGGATCACCGCCAGCGTCCGCGCGATCCAGGCGGCCAGGGCGGCTATCGTCCTCATGCGCGATAGGCCCGGGCGAAGGTGTCGTTCACGCCGCTGCCCGTGACGACGAGATCCTTGATGCGCTTGTCGGTGAAGGTCGGGAAGTCGAGCTCCGTGAGCCATGCAACCGCCGCGTCCTCGACCAGGATCTTCTGGACCCGGCTGTAGAGCGTCTGCCGGGTGGCGTCGTCCCGCGCCACGGCAGCCTCCTCGAACAGCCTGTCGACGTCCGGGTTGCTGTATCCGGAGGTGTTCGAGAACAGGATGCCCTTGCGGATGTTCGTGGAGATGTAGGAGCGCGAGACGCCGAGAGCGGGATCCCCGTACTGGTAGGTCCAGGGCGCGGAGATCTCGAACTCCCAGTTGCCGCATCGCGCCGCCCAGCCGCCGACGTCGATGCCTTCCAGTACGATGTCGACCCCGACCTTGCCGAGGGACTGGCGCACGTACTCGGCCACCCGCTGCCACAGCTCGCCGTAGGGCGGCACCAGGTATTTCAGGCTCACCCGCTTGCCGCCCGCGCCGGGCTTCAGCCCCATCTCGTCGAGGAGCGCCGTCGCCTTCGCGGGGGCGTACGCGTAGGTCTTCACGTCCGGCTCGTAGAACCGCGTCTTCGAGGAGACCGGGCCGGTGGCGACCTTTCCGAGGCCGAAGAAGACGCGCTTGCGCAGGGCCTCCCGGTCGATGGCGTAGAGCACCGCCTGCCGGAAGCGCCGGTCGTTCATCGGCGCGATGCGCGTGTTCATCTCCAGCCAGAGATGGGGGGCGTAGAACTCGTAGCCCTTCGTGGTCATGTCGAGGTTCGGGAGCGCCTTGAGGCGCGGCACGTCGAAGGCCTCGACGTCGTTCCACTGGGTCAGCTGGATCGTGCCGCTCTCCAGGGCGACGGCCCGGGAGGCCGCGTCCGGAATGACGCGGTAGTAGATCTCGTCGAGATAGGGTTCACCTTTGCGGTAATAGCCCTCGTGACGCACGAGGTGGATGTGGGATCCCTTGACCCATTCCTTGAGCTTGAACGGGCCGGTGCCGATCGCCCGGGCGTTGTTCGGGTTCTGCCGCAGGTCGGTGTTCTCGTAGAGCGCCTTGGAGATGATCGGCGCGGTCGTGGCGTCGAAAGCGTGCAGGAAGGGCGCGAACGGCTCCTTCAGCTTGAACACCACGGTGAGCGGGTCCGGCGCTTCGGCGGACGCAAGGCGCGAGAACGTGCCGCGCGCCCGCGCATGGGCCTCCATCAGCGCCTTCGTGACCGAGAACACCACGTCCTCCGAGGTCATCGGCGACCCGTCGTGGAAGGTGATCCCGGGAAACAGCTTGAACGTGTAGGTCAGGCCATCCGGGCTGCGCTCCCAGCTCTGGGCCATGCCGGGCTTCGGCGTCAGATCGAAATCGTAGGTGAGCAGGCTCTCGTAGATCTTGCCGCAGACCGTGAGCGTCGGGGCCTGCTGATTGAGCGCCGAGACCAGGATCGGCGGCTCGGGCTGGATCACGGTGTTGAGGACGCCGCCGCGGGTCTGGCCTGCGGCGCGCGTGATGCCGAAGGGGATCGGCCCCGCCGCACCTGCAGCGAGCACGAGCTTGGCGAAATCGCGTCGATTCATCCGGGACCTTTTCAAGCGGCTCGGATCGCCCCGGGGCGATCCGGCAATCCCCACGGCGAACTGGGGCCGTTCCAGCCGAATGCATCGAACAGGCCACTTCTGGTGGCGCGGATCCGGCAGCCCTCCAATTCTTGGGTGACGAGGCCCGCACGGTGCCCTCGCGGATCGCGCCGAACGCCCCTGGATCGGCACGCCATCTTTTGCTGGTATCCGGCTTGCTTAGCCGGCCCGGACACAGGGTGAATACGCATGAGACGATTCTGGCTTCCCGGGCTGATCGCAGCCGCGGGTGCGCTCCTCGCGCCGGCACCGGCCGGTGCGGAAACGACGGTGCGGGCAGTACTCGAAGCCGAGGTCGTCACCCTCGATCCCTATTTCACCACGGCCTATATCACCCGGACCTTCGGCTTCATGGTCTACGACACGCTGTTCGCGCCGGACGCGAAGGGCGTGTTCAAGCCGCAGATGGTCGACACGTGGTCGGTGTCGGACGATCGCCTGACCTGGCGCTTCACCGTGCGCGACGGCCTGCGCTTCCATGACGGCACCCCCGTCCGGGCCGCCGACTGCGTCGCCTCGCTCAAGCGCTGGGCAGCCCGCAGCGCGCTCGGCGGCCGGCTCATGGACGTGGCGGCGGGGCTCGATCCCGCGGACGACAGGACCTTCGTGCTGACGCTGCGGGAGCCCTACGGCCTCGTGCTCGACACGCTCGGCACCACGTCGAGCCCGACGCCCTTCATCATGCCCGCCCGGCTCGCCGCGACGCCGGCCACGACGCAGCTCTCGGAGGTCATGGGGTCGGGTCCCTTCGTCTACGACCGCGCCGCGCACATCACCGGCGACCACATGCTGTTGCGCAAGAACGCCGATTACCGGCCGCGTCCGGAGCCGGCGGACTTCCTGGCCGGCGGCAAGGTCGTGAAGGTCGACGCCCTCGACATCCGCATCATCCCGGATGGTGCGACCGCCGTCGGCGCCCTCGGCGTGGGCGAGATCGATCTCATGCAGTACGCGCCGTTCGATCTGATCGAACAGATCGAGCGCAACAAGAGCCTGGCGGTGATGAACTTCACCGGCCCGCACAGGTTCACGGGGCATTACCGCATCAATACGGCGGCCAAGCCCTTCGACGACCCGGCGATCCGGCGCGTGCTGCTGAGCCTCGTGGATCAGCGCGAGGTCCTGGACGGGTTCGGCCTGGATCCACGCTTCTCGCAGACCTGCGACGCCTTCTTCATCTGCGGCTCCCCCTACGAGACGCATGCCGGGACCGAGCCTCTGCGCGATCCGTCGGTGGCGGCGGCCCGAGCCGCCCTGAAGGCGACAGCCTACAAGGGCGAGCCCGTGATCGTGATGGCGGCCAACGATCTCGAGGCGGCGCGCGTCTCCTCGACGATCCTGGCCGACCGGCTGAAACAGGCCGGCTTCACCGTGGACCTCCAGGTCATGGATTGGGCGGCCCTGCTCGCGCGCCGCACCAAGAAGGCCGGGTGGAACGTCTTCGGCATTCACGCCCTCGGCCTCGACCTCAGCTCCCCGCTGACGAACTCGGCGATCAACTTCAATTGCAAGGATGCGGCGAGTTCCGGGTTCATGTGCGACACGCGCATGGTCGGGCTGTTCGACCGGTTCTCCCGTGAGCCCGATCCGGACAAGCGGCGTGACATCGCGGGCGCGATTCAGTCCGTCATCTACGGCGAAGGCCTGGTCGTGCCCTTCGGCCAATTCGCGCAGCCGGCAGCCTACCGGACCACGCTCACCGGCCTGATCCCGTCCGCCATCCCGCTGTTCTGGAACGTTGAGAAGAAATGAGCGCAGCCCTGTACGATGTCGTCGTCGTCGGCGCCGGCTCCGCGGGGGCCGCGCTCGCCGCACGCCTCTCGGACGATCCGAAGCGACGCGTGCTCCTGCTGGAGGCGGGACGCGACTGGCGCACCGGCGAGGCCCCGCCGGCCTTGCGCTCGGCCAACATCGTGCCGTTCATGTACGACCCGGACCACCAGGCGGACTGGCAGTGGCCCGGGCTGATGAGCCGGCGAACCCGCGTGCAGGAGCCCCGCTTCTATTGGCGCGGGCGTGCGCTCGGCGGCAGCTCGACGGTGAACGCACAGATCGCGATCCGCGGCGTCCCGGCGGCCTTCGATGCCTGGGCGGAACAGGGCTGCACCGGCTGGTCGGCCAGCGACGTGCTGCCGCTCTTCGACCGGATCGAAGACGACGCCGAGTTCGGCACGGAAGCCGGCATCCGCCGTGGCGGTCCGCTCCCGGTCTACCGTGCGCCGCCGGAGGCCTGGGGCGCGGTGGATCTCGGGCTGCGGGACGCAGCGCTCGCTGTCGGCTATCCCTGGAAGGCGAATCTCAACGCTCCGGAGGGCGAAGGCGTCTCGTGCAATCCGATCAACAGTCGCGATGGGCGCCGCGTCACCACAAACGACGCCTATCTCGAGCCGGCACGCGGGCGGTCCAATCTCGAGATCCGCGGCGGCGCCCTCGTCGATCGCGTCCTGTTCGAAGGACGTCGCGCTGTCGGTCTCCGCGTCCGCTTCGGGACGGGGCCCTGGACCGAGATTCACGGCCACGAGATCGTCCTGTGCGCCGGCGCCATCCATAGCCCGGCCATCCTGATGCGCTCCGGGATCGGTCCGGCCGCGCAACTCCAGGCCCTCGGCATCCCCGTCCTTCAGGCGCACGAGGCGGTCGGCGGCCATTTCATGGATCACCCGATCCTGCGGGCGACGATGGACCTGCGGCCCGACCACCGGGCGTTCGGTCCGGACGCACGGCACACCAACTGCTGCGTGACGTATTCCAGTGGTCTCGCCGGTGGAGGCGAGCGCGACATGATCCTCGTCGCGTACAATCACCGGGGCCTGACGGGTCCGGAGCCGACCCCGCAAGGGGCTGTCGGCGTCGGGTTGTACGACGCGTTCTCACGCGGTGCGCTGCACCTCACGTCGGCCGATCCCGAGATCAATCCGGTCATCGAGGAGAACATGCTGGACGATCCGCGCGATCGCCTGCGCATGCGCGATGCGGTGCGACGCCTCGCGCGCCTGATGGCACAGCCGGCTCTGGCCGACCTCGCCACGGCGATCCGGTTCGGAGAAAGCCCGCTCGCGATCGGCGAGGCCGCGTGCCTCCCGGATTCCGAACTCGATGCCCTGATGCTCGCCGAAGCCGGCGATATCCAGCACGCGGCCGGCACCTGCCGCATGAGCGGATGGCAGGACGCATCCGGCGTCGTCGACCCGGATCTCAAGGTTCGCGCGGTGGGCGGACTGCGCGTCTGCGATGCGTCGATCATGCCCAGTGATTGCCGGGCCAACCTGCATTTCACCTGCGTGATGATCGGTGAACATCTCGCACGGCGCATGGATACGCAATAATCTGTAGATCTACTATGTGCCGGATCTCATTGTTCGCTGCAGTGCATCGCCCACTGGGAAAAGCCTGTAAGTCTTACGATCCGCTGCGGTCATGGCGAGGCTTGGGGATCATCGCATCGCCATGACCGCATTGAACCGCTTCGCGCGCCTATCGACCGCCGAACAAGGGCTGCTTCTTCTCAACTGGAACGCCGACAGCAGCCGGTCTCTTTCCCGCCAACTTCAGTCGTACGGAGCTTGCCCGCTCAATGTCCGCTTCCGGGCAGCGTCTTAGGGGCCCGGAACGACTGGGTTGGGTCGCAGACGCAACGTCCGCTTCTGAATGCGGCTCCCCGGTCGGATTGCGATCCTCACAGGGATCGTTCGGATAATATCCGCTTACGGAACCTGGCGCGGCGCAACAGCGATCCGCTGCCTACGACCCGTTGCAGGTGTCTCGACAGCCGTGGGCGCTTCTCCAAACCGGTCATTCGTCGGCGGTCCCGGGGCTTCAGATCGAGGTGACGTCGGACGTCGTCACCATGGCTGACCGTCACCGAACGACCAGTCCGCCTTGTCGACAAAGACCATGTTGATCATGATATCGTCAGGTCGGATCCCCAACTTCGATTTTAGTTCGTCGGCGACGAAACGATAGAAGGCGAACTTGGTGTCCGTCTCGTTGCCGACGGTGCTCGTCACCTGGATCAATATGAAGTCCGGCGACCGGCTAAAGCCAAGAAATTGAGGATCGTATATAAGATTGTCTGCGGTGTGCTCGCTGACCACCACAAAGCGGTCGCCATCGGGTGCTTCGAGGACATCGACGATGCCTCGATAGACGATGTCTGCCACGGCAGCGCGATACTCGGGGGACTTCCCCTGGATCAGATCGATACGTGCAAAAGGCATGATGACCTCCTCGGGCAGGATTGCGGTCGGACCCCGGCCGGGACCGACCGCTGGGCGCTCACGTCCGGTTGTCGATCTCCGGCACACCGCTGCTCCTGTCCGCATAGGCAGCGACGAAGGCCGGCCGAGACTGCCAGCGCTGCCAGAAGGCATCGAGATGCTCGAAGCGCTCATCGAGCGGAGTGGCGTTTACCGGGAACTTGGAGAACGCGATGGCCGTCGCCAATGTGATGTCCGAGAACGTCGGCTGATCGCCGCCCAGCAGCCACGCGCGGCCGTCGGCGAGATGCCGGTCGACGAGACCGGCATGCGCCAGTGCCACCTTGCGGGAATGCTCGCCCCAGGCCGGATTGCTGGTCAGTTCGAGCTTCGGGCCCAGACCCTGATGCAGCACATGGAATGCGGTAACGATGGGATAGAGGATGTGCACCCACACCCGGTTGTCCCACATCTGATCGAGGCCACGCTCGTGCGCCGTCTCGCCCATGATCTTGCGGCCTTCGAACGCGTCGTCGAGGTAGCGGGCGATGGCGGAGGTCTCGCTCAAGTAAGAGCCGTCGGCGAGCGCGAGGGTCGGTGTCTCGCCCCAAGCGTTCATCTTCAGGTGCTTCCAACCCCGCTGCTCGCCGACCGGTGACATGTCGTAGACCGTCTCATCGAAGTGACCGGCGATGCCCTTCTCGTGCATGAAGATCCGCAGGCGCTGCGGGTTCGGGAAGGCCGAGGGTGAGGTGAAAAGCTTGAGCTTGTCGGACATCGTCGTCTCGCTTCCCTGAGGATTTTTGCCTGTCTGTCAGATGACAGGCAGCAAGCTAGGGCCGGCATCTTGTGCCGTCAACCCCTGTCTGCCATATGACAGGCGGAGGCTGAGAATGGCAGCGACGTTGAAGAGGGATGTGCGTGAGGCGATCCTCGTGGCAGCGAGGGAAGCCGCGATGGCCTATGGATATGGCGGCATCAACTTCCGCGATCTTGCGGAGGCCGTTGGCATCAAGGCCGCCAGCATCAACTACTACTTCGCCAACAAGGCCATCCTCGGCGAGGCCGTTGCGCGCCGCTATTGGGAAGACGTTGCCCGCGATCTTGAGGCTATTTCATCGGATGCGCAAAGCCCGATGGAAGCGCTGCGGCGATACCCCAGCATTTTTCGCCTCTCTCTGGAGCGCAACAATCGCATGTGCCTCAGCAGCTTCATGGCGACAGAGTATGACGCTTTGCCTGATCAGGTTCTGAAGGAGGTCCAGACCTTTGCAGACGTTAATACGGCCTGGCTTCGTGATCACCTAATTTCTGCAAAGACAGTTGATCCGAAGGACGGGGAGACGAGATCTCGCGCCATCTATGCTGCTGTAGCCGGAGCTCAGATCATCGCCCGAAGCCGTTCGGACATAAATCTGTTCGATTCGTTGATCGGTGGCTATCGAGAGGCGGGACTTCTGCCGAACTGATCAAAAACGCGCACGTAGACGAGGTCCGCTTCAAGGCATTGCAGACCATAAGCGGACAGGCAGAAATCCGCCCTATTAGGACATTTGTCCTCTTGCGCTATGTGTCGGCAATCCGATCGGCTTCCGTACATGAGCCGCCGCGGGCGCCAAATTTCAGCCCCGCGTCTGTCTTTCGGACGCCTGTCCGTGTTTCGGACGTTCGCGGACGCGGCAAGATGAGAGCGCGGTCGCGGTAAGATGATGTTCCCCTTAATAATTTGATACAGGCACTTTTGGCACGGATACTGCTGATTTCTGGATAGCTCGGCCCAACAGAGGCTGATGCGAAACAGGAGGAAGCCCGTGAATATTCAGGCACGGAACGCCAGAAGCGTACAGGTGCTCGGCATCGACGCCGGCGGTACGATGACGGACACATTCTTCGTCGATGCGGACGGCGACTTCGTCGTCGGAAAGGCCCAGAGCACCCCGCAGAACGAAGCGCTCGGACTCATCGCGTCGAGCGAGGACGGTCTAACCGCCTGGGGGCTTTCCCTCGACGAAGGGCTCCAGGGCCTTCAGACCGGCGTCTATTCCGGAACGGCCATGCTGAACCGGGTTGTCCAGCGCAAAGGGCTGCGCTGCGGCCTGATCGTCAATCGCGGGATGGAAGACTTCCACCGCATGGGCCGCGCGGTGCAGTCGCATCTCGGCTACGCCTACGAAGACCGGATCCACCTCAACACGCATCGCTACGATCCCCCCCTCGTCCCACGCCAGCTGACGCGCGGCGTGATCGAGCGGATCGACATGTTCGGAACGGTAGTGATCCCGCTGCGGGAGGACAGCGTCCGCGAGGCCGCCCAGGACCTGATCGCCGCCGGCGTCGAGGGCATCGCTATCAGCCTCCTACATTCCTACAAAAACCCCGACCACGAACGCCGGACGCGCGACATCGTCATCGAGGAAATCGCCAAGAGCGGCAACACGATCCCAGTTTTCGCCTCGGCGGATTACTATCCGGTCCGCAAAGAAACCCACCGGACCAACACGACCATCCTTGAGGGCTACGCCGCGGAGCCGTCGCGCCAAACTCTCAAGAAGATTTCCGATGCCTTCAAGGAACACGGCACCAAGTTCGACTTCCGCGTCATGGCGACCCACGGCGGTACCATTTCCTGGAAGGCCAAGGAGCTCGCCCGTACCATCGTCTCGGGGCCAATCGGCGGGGTGATCGGCGCCAAGTACCTCGGCGAGGTGCTGGGCTACAACAACATCGCCTGCTCCGACATCGGCGGCACCTCGTTCGACGTGGCGCTGATCACGCAGGGCGAACTGACGATCAAGAACGACCCGGACATGGCCCGGCTCGTCCTCTCGCTGCCCCTCGTCGCCATGGATTCGGTGGGCGCTGGCGCAGGATCCTTCATCCGCCTCGATCCCTACACCAAGGCGATCAAGCTTGGCCCGGACTCCGCCGGATACCGCGTCGGCGTATGCTGGAAGGAGAGCGGCATCGAGACTGTGACGATCTCCGACTGCCACATGGTGCTCGGCTATCTCAATCCCGACAATTTCCTGGGGGGAGCCATCACCCTTGATCGCCAGCGCTCGGTGGACGCCATCAAAATACAGCTGGCCGACCCGCTCGGGCTGTCGGTGGAAGACGCGGCGGCCGGCGTCATCGAACTGCTGGACTCCGACCTACGCGATTACCTGCGGGCGATGATCTCCGGCAAGGGCTACAGCCCACAGAGCTTCGTGTGCTTCTCCTATGGCGGGGCCGGGCCGGTCCACACATACGGCTATACCGAGGGCCTCGGCTTCGAGGACGTCATCGTGCCCGCTTGGGCGGCCGGCTTCTCCGCGTTCGGATGCGCCGCCGCCGACTTCGAGTACCGCTACGACAAGTCCCTCGACATCAACCTTGCGCCCGATGCCCCGGCCGAGCAGCGCGAACAGGCGTCGAAGACCCTCCAGTCCGCGTGGGAGGAACTCACCCACAACGTCCTCGAGGAGTTCAAGCTGAACGGCTACGACGCCGACCAAGTCAAACTGCAGCCCGGCTACCGGATGCAGTATCGCGGTCAGCTCAACGATCTCGAGATCGAGTCCCCATTGCCAGTGGTCGCGACGGCCGAGGATTGGGAACGCATCGTCGACGCATTCAACACCACTTACGGGCGTGTCTACGCCGCCTCCGCCCGCTCGCCCGAACTCGGCTTCTCGGTCACCGGCGCCATCATGCGGGGGAGCGTGCCCATTCCCAAGCCCAAGATCCCGAAGGAGCCGCTCGAGGGCGCAACTGCGCCATCTGACGCCTTCCTCGGCACGCGCAAGTTCTATCGCAAGAAGCGGTGGGTCGACGCCCAGCTCTACCGGATGGAGTCCCTGCGCCCGGGCAACCGCGTCACCGGGCCGGCCATCATCGAATCCGACGCCACGACCTTCGTTGTCCCGGACGGTTTCGAGACCTTCCTCGACGGGCACCGCCTCTTCCACCTCAAGGAAGTCTGATCGCAGCCCTTACTCAATCGATACGGACAAGGATCATCCTGATGAACGTCAATATTCGAGCACAGGCTGCCGAGGGCGCGTCCCGTGGGATCGTGCGCGGCGGCGAGACCCTGAAGCAGCACCGCGATCGCCTCATGGAGGCGACGAAGCGTACAGAAGTGTTACGCCGGCCTCGAAAAGATGGACCTGCGCGACAGCCAGCCCATCCTGTACAACAAGCTGTTCTCGCGTCTGCGCGCCGGCGTCGTTGATGCCCGTGAGACAGCCAAGAAGATAGCCGCCTCGCCGATTGTCGAGCAGGAGGGCGAACTCTGCTTCACTCTCTACAACGCGGCGGGCGACTCGATCCTCACCTCCACCGGCATCATCATCCACGTCGGCACCATGGGCGCGGCGATCAAGTACATGATCGAGAACGACTGGGAATCGAACCCGGGCGTCAAGGACAAGGACATCTTTTGCAACAACGATTCCCTCATCGGCAACGTCCACCCGTGCGACATCCATACCATCGTACCGATTTTCTGGCAGGGTGAGCTGATCGGCTGGGTCGGCGGAGTCACGCACGTCATCGACACGGGCTCGGTCGGCCCCGGATCGATGTCGACGGGCCAGGTGCAGCGCTTCGGCGACGGCTACTCGATCACCTGCCGCAAGGTCGGCGCCGACGACACGCTGTTCCGCGACTGGCTGCACGAGAGCCAGCGCATGGTGCGCACCACCCGGTACTGGATGCTCGACGAGCGCACCCGGATCGCCGGCTGCCACATGATCCGCAAGCTGGTGGAGGAAGTCGTCGCCGAGGAAGGCATCGAGAACTACTGGAAGTTCGCTTACGAAGCCATCGAGCACGGCCGCCTCGGCCTGCAGGCCCGCATCAAGGCGATGACCATTCCAGGCATCTACCGGCAGGTCGGGTTCGTGGACGTGCCCTATGCGCACGAGGACGTCCGCGTCCCGTCGGACTTCGCCAAGCTCGATACGATCATGCACGCCCCGTCCGAGATCACGATCCGGGCCGACGGGACGTGGCGGCTCGACTTCGAAGGCGCGAGCCGCTGGGGCTGGCACACCTACAACGCCCACCAGGTCAGCTTTACCTCGGGCATATGGGTGATGATGACCCAGACGCTGATCCCGTCCGAGATGATCAACGACGGGGCGGCCTACGGCACCGAGTTCCGCTTGCCGAAGGGCACGTGGATGAACCCCAACGACCGGCGGGTCGCCTTCTCGTATGCCTGGCACTTCCTCGTCTCGGCCTGGACGCCGCTGTGGCGAGGCCTGTCACGGTCCTATTTCGGGCGGGGCTACCTCGAGGAGGTCAACGCCGGCAACGCCAACACGTCGAACTGGCTCCAGGGCGGCGGCTTCAACCAGTACGACGAGATCCACGCCGTCAACTCGTTCGAGTGCGCCGCCAACGGTACCGGGGCCACGGCGGTCCAGGACGGCCTGAGCCACGCGGCCGCCATCTGGAATCCGGAAGGCGACATGGGCGACATGGAAATCTGGGAACTCGCCGAGCCGCTCCTCTACCTCGGTCGCGAGATCAAGCCGAACTCGGGCGGCGCCGGCAAGTATCGGGGCGGCTGCGGCTTCGAGACCTTGCGCCTGGTCTGGAACGCCAAGGACTGGACGATGTTCTTCATGGGCAACGGCCACATGTCCTCGGATTGGGGTCTGATGGGCGGCTATCCTGCTGCGTCCGGTTATCGGTTCGCCGCCCATAAGACCGACCTGAAGGACCTCATCGCCAAGGGTGCGCCGCTGCCTCTGGGTGGCGACACCGATCCCGAGAACCCGCTCTGGGACAGCCTTCTCGGCAAGGACGCGGTGATCAAGCGCGACAAGCAGGCGATCACCACGGAGGAGATGTTCCACGATTACGACCTGTACCTCAACACGATGAAGGGCGGCCCCGGCTTCGGCGACCCCCTCGATCGCGAGCCGTTGAGCGTCGTCTCCGACATGAACGAAGGCTACCTCCTCGAACGCTTCGCCGCCCAGGTCCACGGCGTGGTGACGACGAAGGGCGCCGACGGAGTCTTCGCCCTGGACGAGGCCGCCACGCGCGCCATGCGCCAGGACATCCGCAAGGCGCGCATCGCCAAGTCCGTGCCGACCCGCGACTGGATGAAGGTCGAACGCGAGAAGATCCTCGCCAAGGACGCGGGCGACCACGTCAAGCAGATGTTCGCGGCGTCGTTCAAACTCGGGCCAAAGTTCCTGGCTGATTTCAAGTCGTTCTGGGACTTACCCGAAGACTGGCAGATCCTCGAAGAGGAAATCGGCATACCGCACTACGGCTCCCATTATCACATGGACGTCTCCGAGCTTCCGGACGTCAAGACCGTTCAGTTCGTCGAAGAATAGACCCGATCCCGCGCCCGCCCTCCGGCCGGCGCCCCTTCCTCCTGAGACCAACGAGGACACCCATGGCCTACACACGCGCCAAGATCGCCGACCTCATCGACGGCAAGATCGATCACGACACGCTCCACCAGATGCTCGCCTCGCCCAAGGATCCGGAACGGTTTTCGACCTATCTGGAGATCCTCCAGGAACGCGTGAACTGGGACGACCGCATCATCCTGCCGCTCGGACCGAAGCTCTACATCGTCCAACTGGGTACGACCAAGGAGTGGAAGGTTCGCTGCGAATGCGGCCACGATTTCTGCGGATGGAAAGAAAACTGGAAGCTCTTCGCGAAAATAAACATCCGCGACACGGCTGAAAAGCTCGAAGAGATCTATCCGCGCCTGATGGCCCAGACCCCGTCCTGGCAGGTTCTTCGAGAATATTACTGCCCGGAATGCGGCACCCTCCACGACGTCGAGGCGCCGACCCCCTGGTACCCGGTGATCCGTGATTTCGAACCGGACATCGACACGTTCTACAAGGAGTGGATCGGAATTCCGGTGCCGGAGCGCGCTGAAGCGGCCTGACGCGGATCGACACCGAGGGTGTCCCACGTCCCTCGGTCACGGCCAGTCCTACTCCGAGCGCGACGCGAGTTTCGATAGCGGCGCCGAGGTCCGCCTGGGCGCGACACGTTACATCCGCGGGCCGGGTCGGCGTCCCGCGGATGTCATCGTCATGATATCTATAAATCCCGATTGTCTAGCAACAATATTCTCTTCAGCGAGATCCGATCGAATGGAGTTTTCATCATGGCAACAAGAATGAAAGCTGCGATCTTCGTCGAAAAGGAGCGCATCGTCCTAGATGATAAACCCGTACCGGAGATCGGTCCGCTGGACGTCCTTCTCAAGATGACCACCCCGACGATCTGCGGAACGGATGTCGATATCCTCAAGGGGGAGTATCCCGTCGAACGGGGATTGACGGTCGGCCACGAGCCGGTGGGTATCGTCGAAAGGCTTGGCTCCGGCGTCACGGGCTTCAAGGAGGGGCAGCGCGTCATCGCCGGCGCCATCACGCCCTCCGGCTGGAGCAACGCCTGCCAATGCGGGTGCGGGGCCCAGGTCTAGGTTTTTATTCCTTCGATCTGAAAATCCCCCTTGACGCGTTTGCGGCCGGCTTGGGAAACACGTCGATCCGCACATCTCTGTGCCCCGGTGGGAAGGAGCGCATGCGCCGGATGCTCGCCGTCGTCGCTTCGGGGCGGGCTGACCTGTCAGGGCTCGTGACGCACTGGTTCAAGCTGGACCAGATCGAAGCGGCCTACGATCTCTTCGCAAACCAGCGCGACGGGGTCCTGAAGGTCGCCATCGGCGTGTAGGCATCGACTCGACGGCGACGAAGAAGTTCGGCCGGTGGGACCTGGGGCCGTTCACCGTCGCGTCCAAGGATCTGCCGACGCCCTTTCCGACCTATCCTCCCCACGGTCATAGCGCCGCCGGAGGCCTGATCAGCTACGAGTTCGGTCGCGTCACCCTGCACGCCTACCCGACGCGCGATATGGCCGAGCGAGTCTATGGCAGGCGGCATATGGGCGGCTGGACCAGCGTCGTAGCTCGGCTGAGCGTCGGGAGAACCTGCGCCGTTCATCCCGGCCGTGAGCCTCCCCATTCCGCCGAGGGGAGCGGAGAACAGCGCTTGGTTCCCGGTTGAGCTTCGGCCTTACGCGCCGCCCGGCATGCGAGGGTAGCCGTATTCCGCCAGGCGCACGTAGAGGGTGGATCGGGCGATACCGAGGCGCCGCGCAGCCAGTGTGAGGTTGCCTCCGCACGCGTCGACCTGCGCCAGGATCGCCGAGCGCTCCGCCGCCTTGAGGGCGATCCCCTGCACGGTGCCGGTCTTCGGCGGCAGGGAGAGGATGGGTCCGACCCGATCGGGCGCCTTCAGAAGTTCCGGCGGCAGGTCGGCCTCCGTCAAGCGATCGTCCGACAGCGAGAGGGCGACCATGGCGTCGACGACGTTGCGCAGTTCGCGGACGTTGCCGGGCCATCGGTAGGCCGTGAAGGCCGCCAGCACCGCCGCGTCGAAGCGGGGAGCCGGCCGGTCGAGGCGGGTGGCCGCC